>JBEBAF010000065.1:0-3465 GCA_041159045.1 Actinomycetota bacterium | reverse complement strand
CCGCCGTAGATGATCTCGGCCTTCTCGGGCCACATCCAATGGTGCGTCTGCGTGGGATCTTCCGCGGCGATCAGGTGGAGAAGTCTCATCATCGGGCTCCTGTGTTCTGCATTGCCTGGGTGACCGCCTGCGTGACAACCGCATTGTCGGCTGATTTGCCGACCGCGATCGACGTTGCCGTCGCCGTGACCGTGGTAACCGCAGCACTGATTTGGTCGCGAACGGCCGCGCGCTGTGCGGCGACCTCGGCTTCCGCTTCCGCCTTCTTCGCGGCGATGCGCTTGTTGGCTTCGGCGATTGCCGTGGCGCGCTCGGCATCGAGCGTTACCCGCGCGGCGTCGATGCGCTTGGCAGCCTCGGCGCGAACCTCGACGAGAGCTGCCTCGTACTTGGCAACTTCGCTGCGAGCGTCGGCCTTGGCAGTGTCGGCGCTTTCAAGGTCGGCACGAATGCCTTCGTAACGCGATGCCATGCCCTTGCGGATCTTCGGCACGAGGAACAACCGCATGATGACGAGGAACACGAGGAAGGAGCCGAAGCCCCAGACGAGCTCTTTGCCCTCTGGCGCGATCGGGTTCGGACCCGTGCTCTCTTTCTCGGTGGTTGTCGCTGCCTCGGCGGCTACCCCTTCGGGGGCGGCCGTCGTGAGCATCTCCTCGGCTGTGGGAGTGGTCGTGCCGGTTTCGCCTTCGGCGAGCACCAGCGAAACCACTGATCCACCCGAAAGGGCGACTACTGCGGTTGCCATGTGTACTCCTGATCCTGCTCGTGCAGGGCTGTGTGCGGTGACGGTCTTGTGGAACTTGATTCTCAGGTTCGCGAATTACGCGAACTTGAGAAGAATGAAGACGACGAAGCCGATGAGGGCGAGCGCTTCGGTGAAGGCGATACCGAGGAACATGGTCGTACGGACCATGCCGGCTGCTTCTGGCTGACGCGCCATTGCCTCGACGGCCTTGCCGACGAGATAACCAATGCCGATGCCTGGTCCGATGGCCGCGAGACCATATGCGTAACCGGCCGAGGCCGCTGCCGCAGTGTTCTTCGCGTCAGCCGGTGTTGCGGCTGCTTCTGCCGCCTTGGCGACAATCTTGGCAAGTGCTTCCATTTTTGCTTCTCCTGGTAGTGATGATGAATAGGGAGATCGTTGTGACGACCGAGATCAGTGTTCGGGGTGTACTGCTCCGCCGATGTAGACCGCGGTGAGAATCGTGAAGATGTACGCCTGAAGGAAGGCGACGAGAACTTCGAAGCCCGTGAGGAAGATCAACATGAACATCGGCAGCACACCGAAGGGAATGAGGATCTTGTCGCGGGCCTGGAAGAGCGACTCGGACAGCAATGCGAAGGTCACGAGAAGAATGTGTCCGGCAAGCATGTTGGCGAAAAGTCGCACGGCGAGCGAGAACGGACGAACGATGATCGCCGAGATGAATTCGATCGGGGTCACGAGAACGTAGAGAGCCTTGGGAACTCCGGGCGGGAAGAGCACCGACTTGAAGTATCCGAAGAAGCCCTGGTGCTTGATGCCTGCGCCGTTGTAGACGACCCACACCATGAGGGCGAGCGCGGCCGGAATTGCCATACGCGCGGTTGCGGGCATCTGGAACAGCGGAATGATTCCGGGCACGTTGCAGAGGTAGATGAAGAGGAACAGCGTGAGCATGAACGGCGTCCAGCCGAGACCGTCGCGGCCCATGGTCTGCATGATGACGCCGTTCTCGATGAACTCGACGACGCTTTCTGCGAGGTTGCGTGCTCCACGTGGTGCCTTGCGCGCATCGGCGCGTGCAGCTGCCATGAAGAGCGCCGTACCGATGATGGTTGCGAGAACTGCGATCAGGCCGATCTTGTTGAACGACGGAAAGATTTCCTTCCAGCGAAGGATCTCGTTAATCGGTGGGAACTCGAGTGCGATCACGTGTTTTTCCGTTTCCTAGATGACTCTCTGATTCGGTGACTGACTAATTCGATTGATTGTTGGATTCGTTGCTCGGCAAGGTGTTGCTTTGCGACATCGACGTTGGCTTCAGGCCCGGGTAAGCAAGTGTGGCCGAAACATGGCGCAACTCCCAAAAGAGGAGGCCAAGGTGGGTGATGATGATGGTGAAGCCGAGAGCGGGCAATGACACCCACTCGGCGTTCCGGACCAACATCACGGCCCCGAAGATAATCGCCAGACGTAGCAAGTACCCAAACAGAACGGCACCCATCATGAGACCGAGCGAGATACGCGCGGTGTACGTGACGAGCGCGGCCGCAAGTGCGAAATTCGCAAAGACAAGGGCGATGCCGTAGGCACAACCTGCCGCGCCGTCTGCCCCCCAGACGAAGCCGGAGATCGCAACGAGGACGGGGATTGCGATGGCACCCCTTGTGAGCATGTGCCGGGTGATCTGTGCCTCGGGCGCGTCACCCTCGAGACGGGTCGTGAGGTTCCCGGGCGCAGCGTCGGCCATGATCACTTGCCCTCCCCTACTTGCGCGTTGGTTTGGTGCTCGACTGCGCGAGCCGAACGCTCGGCCTCGAGACCCTGCATCTTGCGGTCGTACCCGTACCACATCTTCACGAACTGGCCGATCGCGAAGAAGATCGTGAGCGCGATCATGAAAACTGGCGTGGTACCGGCGAAATGATCGATGGCGAAACCGATGCCGAAGAAAACGAGAAGGCCGATCGCCGTTTCCGCACCTTGTCCGAGACCCTCGTTGGTGCTGCGGGCGGCGGCCTGGCGCATGCGTTCGGGGTTCGGAAGGAGTCGCATAAAGGGGATCGTGGCCGCAGCGGACGCGAACAGGCTCCGCTTGTGAAACCTTTAGCAATCTAGACGGCACCCCGTTCGCACGCCAAGTTCAGCGCACATCAGCGGAAGGCGAAGGTGGCAGCGACCCATGCTGCAGCCGTAGCCGCCGACCATGAGGGCGAATTGACGGTGCCAGCCGACAGCACCTGACCCCCCGCAACCCCGACGCCCTGCCCAACCGAGCCTGCCGACGACGTCTCTGAATTCTCGAGGTTGAAGACGCCATCTGATGACAATACAGGACCACTCAATGAACGCACCGCAACGACGGAAATCGCATGGCTGTTCGGACCGTTGGTAACCAGATCAGGCGTGGGCGTGAATGTCAATGAACTCGCGCCTGACGACGCAACGGCCTGCGCGGCGGCAACGACCGCCGTGGCGGCGTTTCCGCGCTCACGTGCGTAACGAACGATGCGCACCGATGCACCGGTGCCATTCGCAGCGGGATCAAACCGAACCGATGTGCCCGAGTCGGCGATTCGCCACGCCACAAAGAGCCGCATCGCGTTTCCTCCGGAAAGACCGAGGCTGACGAGTGACGACCACCCCGCTGGAACGTTCGGCGCGTTCTGGCGACCACTCACCGACACCAGAACCAACACGTGACCGACTTGAGTACCCGATGGATACGGGACGTCGATCGGACCGCCTTTGCCCGT
>JBEBAF010000064.1:0-5547 GCA_041159045.1 Actinomycetota bacterium | reverse complement strand
GGCTGCCCCGACAAAACCGTGTGGGCAATCGACGGCGACGGTTGTTTCCAGATGACCGCGCAAGAACTCATCACCGCGTCGCTCAGCAAGATTCCGATCAAGGTCGGCATTCTGAACAACTCGTACCTCGGCATGGTTCGCCAGTGGCAGGAAATGTTCTACGGCGAGCGTTACAGCGAGGTCGACCTTGGCGGCGGCATTCCCGACTTCGTGAAGTGGGCCGAGGCCATGGGTTGCGTCGGCATTCGCGTCGAAGCACCCGAAGAAGTTGAACCGGCCATTCAGAAGGCGAACGGCATCAACGATCGTCCGGTCGTTGTCGACTTCCGTGTCGCCGAAATGGAAAAGGTGTTCCCGATGGTTCCCGCGGGTGCCAGCAACGACGACGTTTTGTTGCCGCCTTCGCAGTCCGACCGGAAAGAGTTCCTGCGCTGAGCAGGGGCGGGAAACAAGGAGCATTGACATGAGCAAACCCCGTCATCACATTCTTTCCGTTCTCGTTCAGAACAAGTCCGGTGTGCTCGCGCGCGTCGCCGGTTTGTTCGCACGTCGCGGATACAACATCTTCTCGTTGGCAGTTGCGCCAACCGAAGATCCCGATCTCAGCCGCATCACAATCGTCGTCGACGTCGAAGACACGCCGCTCGAACAAATCGTGAAGCAGTTGTTCAAACTCATCGAAGTCGTCCGCATTTCGGAACTCGACCCCACACGGTCGGTCGAACGCGAACTCCTCATCGCAACGGTTCGCGCCGGTGCCGAAGTGCGCGGACAACTCGTCGAGCTCGCCAACATTTTCGACGCCAAGGTTTTGGCCGTCGGTGTTGACGCGCTCACACTTTCTCTCGAAGGTTCGCCCGACAAATTGGACGACTTCGAAGAGCTATTGCGTGGATACGGCATCGTTGAACTTCAGCGCACCGGCCGTATTGCGCTTCCCAAACTCGATCGCGAAGCACGCGTGCGTGCAGTGAAAGGAAAGGCAAGCTGATGGCAGCAAAGATGTATTACGACGCCGATTGCGACGTCAACATCATCAAGAACCGGAAGGTGGCAATCATCGGGTACGGCTCACAGGGCCACGCCCATGCGTTGAACCTGAAGGAAAGCGGCGTACCCGTGGTTGTGGGTCTGCGCGAGGGGTCGTCGTCGGCCGCCAAGGCGCAGGCTGCCGGCCTCACGGTGAAGAGCATCGCTGATGCGGCCAAGTGGGCCGACGTCATCATGCTCACCATGCCCGACACCGAGCAGAAGGCCACGTACACCGAAAGCATCAAGCGCTACATGAAGCCGGGCAAGGCACTCGCCTTCGCGCACGGATTCAACGTTCGCTTCAAGCGCATCAAGCCCCCGAAGGGCGTCGACGTCATCATGATCGCGCCGAAGGGCCCGGGTCACCTCGTGCGTCGCACGTACACCGAGGGCGGCGGCGTGCCGGCGCTCATCGCAGTCGAGCAAGACGCAACCGGCAATGCAAAAGCCGTTGCGTTGTCGTACGCATCGGCAATCGGTGGCGGCCGTGCGGGCATCATCGAAACCACGTTCGCCGAGGAAACCGAAACCGATCTCTTCGGTGAACAGGTCGTTCTCTGTGGTGGTCTCACCGAGCTCGTGCGCAACGGCTTCGAAACCCTCGTCGAGGCTGGCTACCAGCCCGAGATGGCGTACTTCGAGTGTCTGCACGAAGTGAAGCTCATTGTCGACCTCATGTACGAAGAGGGCATCGCCGGCATGCGCTACAGCATCTCCGACACCGCCGAGTACGGCGACGTCACACGCGGTCCGCGCATCATCACGCCGACCACGAAGAAGCAGATGCAGAAGATCCTCAAGGAAATTCAGTCGGGCAAGTTCGCCAAGGAATGGATCGCGGAAAGCGAAAGCGGCCGCGCGAAGTTCAATGAACTGCGTGCAGCCGGTGCATCGCACCAGATCGAAGAAGTCGGCAAGCGTCTCCGCGGCATGATGCCGTGGATCTCGGCCGGCAAGCAGAAGGTGTCGGAAGCCTCCGGCGGCTGAACCCAAGGGTTCTCGGTGTGAAAAGACTCGGAAAACGAGTCATTACACACCGAGAAAACTGAAGACGTAGATGAAAGAGGCCCCGCCTTGCGGCGGGGCCTCTTCTTTTTGTTGTGCACCTGATAGGGGCAGGTGATCCGTTGGGTCAGCAGGTGATGCTGACGCAGACCTTCGGCAGTGTGACCGGTGAGCTCAGTGTCGTCGCGAGATCGATGATCGACGTGATGCTGGGCGTGCCCGAGAAGCTCGGCATCTTGATGCCGGTCGAAGTTGTCGAACCAGACGTTGTCGTTGCGGCAGGTTGCTGGGCCGTGGGCGCGGCTGCTGTCGACTGGTCGGCCGGGCTGGTTGGTGCCGGTGCCGACTGGTCTGCAGCAGCGGGTACCGCGGCTGCAACGGTCGTTGCCGGGGCCTCCGGTGCGCTGATGATCACATTGCCGTTGGTTGCCGACGACTTCTTCTGCTTCGGCTTCGCAGTTTTGACCGTCGAAGTGGCTTTGTTCGATGAGGCGACGAGAGCAACGTTTGCGGGTTCGGCAACAACCGCGACGTTCTCGTCGGCAGCGGTCGACTCTGCGGCAACCGGCGCGGCCATGACATCGGCAACCACCGTGGTCGGAGCTGATGCTCCGTCTGCGGCATTCCCGCCGCCGATTCCTGCCACGAGGCCCGCGGTGAGGAACAGGGCCGCCGCGGTGATTCCGGCTCCGGCTGCGACGCGCTTGAGGTTCTTGTTGTTGAAGCGGTTGGTGTTCATTGTGGTTTCTCCTGTGGTGGTGGGCCGTGTGGCCGTTGTTGACCTACAGATCCGCGACCACCGCGAACGCGGACACTTTTCTCGCGAAAAATTTGAGAACGCCTGGAACCCCTTGAAATGGCGGATTCTCGGTGTGTGATGTTGCAACAACCGAGTCTTTTCACACCGAAAACCTCGGGGGAGGGAATTGTTGAGTTGACAGGTCGGGAATTGGGGCGTAGCGTTCCGCGCCATGAGCAACGCTTCTTGGGGTTTTGAGACCCGCCAGATCCACGCCGGCCAGAGCCCCGACCCCGCCACGGGTTCGCGTGCGGTGCCGATTTATCAGACCACCTCGTACCAGTTCCGCGATTCGGCGCACGCCCAGAACCTCTTCGCGCTCGCCGAAATCGGCAACATCTACACCCGCATCATGAACCCCACACAGGGTGTTCTCGAAGCGCGCATCGCCGACCTCGAAGGCGCAGTCACCACCGCCGTCGGCCTTCCCGGCGCGTTGGTTGTCAGCTCGGGTCAGGCAGCCGAGACGCTCGCCATCCTCACGCTCGCAGAAGCGGGTAGCCACATCGTGGCGTCACCGTCGTTGTACGGCGGCACCTACAACTTGTTGCACTACACGCTGCCGAAGATGGGCATCGAAGTGTCGTTCGTCGACGACCCGCACGACCTGCAGCAGTGGAAGAGCGCGGTCAAGCCGAACACCAAGGCGTTCTACGGTGAGGTTCTCGCCAACCCGAAGAACGACGTGTTCGACATCGAAGGCGTCTCGAAGGTTGCGCACGAAGTTGGGGTTCCGCTGATCGTCGACAACACCGTGCCGTCACCGTACGGAATTCGTCCGCTCGAGTGGGGTGCCGACATCGTCGTGCATTCGCTCACCAAGTTCATCGGTGGACACGGAACCAGCATCGCCGGCGCAATCATCGACGGTGGCAAGTTCGATTTCTCGGCGAGCGGTCGCTTCCCGAACTTCACCGAACCCGATCCGTCGTACCACGGCTTGGCGTACTGGCCGGCCCTCGGTGCGGGTAGCTACATCATCAAGGCCCGCGTGCAGATGTTGCGCGACATCGGCGCTGCGGTCAGCCCGTTCAACGCATGGAGCATCCTGCAGGGTCTCGAGACCTTGTCGCTGCGCATGGAACGCCACTGGTCGAATGCCGCCAAGGTGGCCGATTTCCTCACCAAGCAAGGCAAGGTCGAAAGCGTCTCGTGGGCCGGCCTGCCTTCGAGCCCCTGGCACGAGCGTGCGAAGAAGTACTTCGAGGGCCGCGGCTTCGGTTCGATCCTCGCGTTCAACCTGAAGGGCGGGCGCGAAGCAGGCCAGAAGTTCACCGAGGCCCTGCAGTTGCACAGCCACGTCGCCAACATCGGCGACGTGCGCAGCCTCGTCATTCACCCCGCCAGCACGACGCACAGCCAGTTGACCGAGGCCGAACAGCTTGCGTCGGGTGTTCATCCCGGAATGGTGCGTTTGTCGGTTGGACTCGAGTCGATCGACGACATCCTCGCCGACCTTGCACTCGGCTTCGCCGCAATCTGAGACTCACGACTCAGCTGACATCAAGTAATTTGGTCGCGTGAGCGACCAAATCGATACCCGCACGGGGTGGATGCCGAACGACGTATTGAACGACGTCCGCGACCGCGTGCCGCTCGTTTATGTCGATGCCGTTCCCGTTCGTGTTGACGAACAGGGTCAAGTCACGCACGTGGGCATGCTGCTGCGTCAGGCCGCCGATGGTTCCATCAGCCGCATGGTGGTGTCGGGTCGCGTCATGTTGAACGAGCGCATTCGCGAGGCATTGATTCGCCATCTCGAAAAGGATCTCGGTCCACTTGCATTGCCGCGTATCCCACCCGAACCGGCTCCGTTCACCGTTGTCGAGTATTTCCAGGATCCGTCGATCAGTGGATTCCACGATCCCCGTCATCACGCCGTGTCGCTTGCGTACGTGGTGCCGGTGTCGGGCGAATGTCAGCCCACACAGCAGGCACTTGAACTGACATGGTTCACTCCTGCCGAGGCCGTGAGCGATCGAGTGCGTCGCGAAATGACCGGCGGCCACGACCGCCTCATTCGTCTTGCGCTCGCATCGGTTGGCGCGCTGCCGTAGCGCGGCAAGGATTCAGCTGCCGCGGCGCCGACGGCGAACAACCCGTGCGTTGCCGGGTCGTTTGTGTGGCGCAGGTGACACAACGGTTGTCGAAGGGTCGAGAGGAATTTCGATGCCGTTCGCATCGATGTCGGTGGGCTCGCCCGAAAATTCGGAAACCGCAGCCGGTTGTTCCTTCGGCTTGCGGCCGAGTACCTGATCGATAGCCAGCATGCCGCCCGCCATGATTGCCCCGGCAAGACCGTGCTTGCGGTGCGCACGCGCAACCATGCTTTCGCGTGCCGCGGCGTTCTCGGCCTCGAGTCGTGCGACGTCGGCGTCCAAGCCGTCGTTCTCGACGTCTTGTTCGCGGTCGTCTGTCATGAAGCGAGCGTACCCATCGTGTGACGATGCGGGGGATCGCTGCGTCTAACATTTTCTCGTGCCAGAGGGAGACACGATTCACCGTGCAGCGGCAGCATTGCGCACGGCCCTCGTCGGCAAGCAGATGGTGGGTTTCGAGGCGCCACGCCTGACCGGGCCCGCACCCAGGCTCGGAAGAACCATCGAGTCGGTCGATGCCCACGGCAAGCATCTGGAAATCACGTGGGACGATGACGTCGTGTTGCACACCCACATGCGAATGGTCGGAAGTTGGCATTTGTACCGACGTGG
>JBEBAF010000063.1:0-4836 GCA_041159045.1 Actinomycetota bacterium | reverse complement strand
CGGGTCGTGTCTTCGTCGTACTCGCGGATCTCGCGGTAAGCCATGGCGGGCTCCTCTGTGGTGCTGGCTAGATGTCGGCGGGGAACTGCACGATGTTGCGCGGTGTTTCGCCGAGTGTGATCTGTAGATCGAGGGATTCGGGAACGTGTGGCCGAAGCAAACCGTGGATGACGATGGCGATGTTTTCGGCGGTTGGGTTGACGTGGGCAAACTCGGGGACGTCGAGGTTCAGGTTCTTGTGGTCGAAACGGTCGAGAACGTGTTCCTTCACGACGGCACTGAGTACTCCGAGATCGATGACGTAGCCGCTGACCGGGTCGACCGGGCCCACTACGCGGACAGTCAGTTCGTAGTTGTGGCCGTGGTAGTTGACCCCGTTGCACTTGCCGTAGAGGCGGGCGTTTTCTTCGTCGCTCAGCGCAGGATTGTGAATGCGGTGCGCGGCATTGAAGTGCTCGTGCCGGATGACAGCAACGCGTTCGGTCATGGAGTTGCGAGGCTACTGGACGATTTTTACCCCGCCACCAGGATGCGACGAGACCCACTCTTCGATGGCATCAACTGCTGCAGGCGCGGGCATGGCGAGCACCCAACCGTTGTGGGTGTCGTGCGCACCGTCGATGACTTCGCACACGACCCGGGCGACATCGATGGGTTGGAACACCGCCAACTTTCCGTCAGTCGGCGGGATGCTGTCGGGCATCATGCTGCGATGCAGGGGAGTGTCAACCACGCCGGGCGCAATGGTGACCGCGCGGATACCTGAAGGGGCACCCTCGGCCGCTGCGACAACGGTGAGCAGGTGAAGGCCGGCCTTCGATGCTGCGTATGCGAAGAACCCGGGGAAGGGGTCGAGCTGCGCGAGGGATGACACGTTGATGATGCGTCCGCACGAAGTGGCCAAGTGTGGCCACAGGGCGTGAATTGCCGCTGCCGGCGCGGCAAGGTTGACATCGAGCGTTTCTTGGACAAATGAAGGAGTCGATTCCGGAATTGAGCGCGATTCAGCGACCCCGGCGTTGTTGACGAGCAGGTCGACCCCACCGAGTTCGCCGACGGTTGTCGAGAGTTTCGTGGTGAATCCATCGATGTCGTGGAGATCGTGTTCGACCGCGACGAAACGGGGCGATGGTGACAACTCGGCGAGAGCGGCGCGGGAGCGCCCGACACCGACGACCGTGTCGCCGCGCGCGAGGAGGGCCTCGGCGATCGCGCGGCCGATTCCCGATGTGGCTCCGGTGACGACAGCGATCATGTGATGATGTCCGAGTTCTTTGGGCTCACGCCTTAACCGTATGCCCCTACCATCGTTCTTGTGAACATTTTGAGGCTGGCTGAACCCGTCATTCATTGCGAGCGATTGGAGCTGCATCACGTCTCCGGGTTCGAGTTACTCAAGTTGGCCGACGATCCAGCAAGTGACGCCATTTACGAAGGGCACGACTACGTCAATCCGCATCGTGTCTTGGTGGATGGACCTTCACCTGTTGCGTGGCGAGCCCCACAGGTACGCGACGACCCATCAACCAACAAGTGGTTCATCCGGTGGATGGTTCTTCGGCAGTCGCGGGAAATAGTCGGCAGCCTGAGCTTTCACGGCCCGCCGGACGACCGTGGAATGCTCGAGATCGGTCTCGGAGTGCATGAAGCATTCCGACGACGCGGGTACGGACGTGAGGCGTTGCTCGGAATGTGGGGTTGGGCGAGCCGGCAGCCTGGCGTCGCCGTGTTTCGGTACACGGTCAGCCCTGAAAATGTTGCGTCAGTCGGTCTGGTGACGAACCTTGGCTTCAGTCTTGTCGGGAGACAGATCGACGAGATCGATGGACCGGAAGACATCTACGAGATGTCGGTCGCGGATTTCACGATGAAATGGAGCGGGTGACGGGAATCGAACCCGCATAGCCAGCTTGGAAGGCTGGAACTCTAGCCATTGAGCTACACCCGCGTATGCGGTTCCAGAGTGTATCGGAACGTCAATAGAGTGGGACCGAAATGCTGTCCCGTCCCGTCGAAAGGTTGAGCGAGAAGTTCGATCTCGTCATCGTCGGCGGTGGAATCACCGGGATTTGGGTGGCCCGTGAGGCTGCGTCGCGCGGCATCCGCACGGCCCTCATCGATCGCGGCGACTTCGGGGCGGAAACGAGCGCCGCGACGACCAAGTACATCCACGGCGGCATCCGCTACCTCGAGCAGTACGACTTCGCGGTGGTACGTGAAAGTCTCCGCGAGCGTCGCATTCTCGCGCTGGGTGCGCCGCATCTGGTCGAACAAACGCGCTTCATCATGCCCGCGTGGCGATGGAGCAAACCGAGTGCACCGATTCTCGGTGCCGGTGTGGCGCTCTACGACCTGTTGTCGTTCGATCGCAATCGCCAGGCACCACCGTCGTTGCGCATACCGCACCCGCATTGGATGTCGAAGCGCGCATTGCTGTCGGCCGTGCCGTGGCTCGATCCGGCGGGTCTGCTGGGCGCGCTTGCGTACCACGACACAATGAACATCCACCCCGAGAGGCTGTTGCTCGCCTATGCGAAGTCGGCAGAGGCCGCAGGGGCGGTTCTGGTGAATCACTGTTCGTGTGAGGGGTTCATCGCCGACGGCGATGGTGATCGTTTGCGCGTCGAGGGTGTGCGTGCAACCGACCTGATCACGGGGCGCGGCATCGAGATTCGGGCGAGCGCCGTCGTCAACGCGGCAGGTCCGTGGATCGACAAGGTGCTGTCGACGCTCGGTCGCGATTCGGGTGTGGGCGTCGATCGATCGAAGGGAGTCCATGTGCTCACACGACCGCTCGGCGGGGGCGTTGTCAGCGACGCGGTCTTCGCACGAGCCAAGTCGGGGCGACATGTCATCGTGTCGCCGTGGATGGGGAAGTCGTTCATCGGACCCACGGACACCCCGACAACCAGCGATGAGATCGTCGCCGAGTCCGACGATGTGCGGTCAATTCTCGACACGGTCAATGCAACGATGGGATCCGCCGAACCGAAGCTCACCGAGAACGACGTCGAATTGACGACCGTCGGCGTTCGTCCTCTCATCAAGACTCCGAACAGTGGCGGCACCTATACGGCAAGCCGACGCCACGAGCTGTATCACCACGTCGAGCAGGGCATCGACAACGTCTGGACCATCGGCGGCGGCAAGTGGACCACTGCGCGTGCAACGGCGGAAGAAATGGTCGACGCACTGTTTCGTCACGAATTGCGTGGCATGCCCGAAATCCGTACGACATCGCGGCGAGGTTCGGCGTTCGGAGCGTTTGCCTGGGCACGCGATGCGGCACCGTTCCTGGCCGATGCCGGTCGTGAATTGGTCGAAGCCGGTTTGACAACGAAGTCGGCCGAGCTGGTGGCCCGTTTGTACGGAACCGAATATGTCGAGATCCTTCATCTCATCAAGCATGCGCCCGAATTGCGTGACGCGCTGCCGTCGGGTGACATAGCCGCACAAGTCGTGTTCGCGGTAACCAGCGAAGGCGCTCGAACGCTGTCCGATGTGATTGACAGACGTTTGGTGGTCGGCACTATTCAGCGCGTCAGTCGCCGCGAACTTGAATGGGTCGCTCGCATCGCGGCCCCACTGTGGGGGTGGAGCGACGAACATGCCGCACGCCAGGTTGACGCCGAGTTGTCTCGGCGTCGGAACTGAGAGTCAGTCGTCGTAGCGGCTGAGCAACACAACGCCACGTCGGTCGGCGAAGCCTGGCCTCCGACTCGCGGCAAACGGTCTAATAGTGAAATTACTGAAGTCAATGCAGGCAAATGGCAGGAAAACGGCCAAATACAAGGCTTTGAGGGTGGCGGGGTCTGTCAGAATGTCGGGCGTGACGGGGCCGAAAATTGTGTTTGTCGGGGCGGGAAGCACCGTTTTTGCCCGCAATTTGATGGGCGACATTTTCAGTCGGCCGGCACTGGCAGGGGCGACCATTGTGCTCCACGACATCGATGCCGAACGCTTGGCCACCTCGAAAGCCGTGGGGGACAAGGTTTTGGCAGTTTTGGGCGTTCCCGGGCGGGTCGAGGCGACCACCGATCTGCGCAGCGCCTTGGCCGACGCGAGGTACGTGGTGACCATGTTCCAGGTGGGCGGCTACCGCCCCTCGACCGTGGTCGATTTCCAGATTCCGAAGCGTTACGGCCTCGAGCAGACGATCGCCGACACGTTGGGTGTCGGCGGGATCATGCGCGGTCTTCGGACCATTCCGGTACTGCTCGACGTGTGTCGCGTGATGGAGGAAGTGTGTCCCGAAGCGACCTTGTTGAACTACGTGAACCCGATGTCGATGTTGTGCTGGGCGGTGTCGCGAACGTCATCGATTCGCACGATCGGTTTGTGTCACAGCGTTCAGCACACGGCCGCGCAACTGGCCGACGACATCGGCGTTCCAATCGACGAAGTCGACTATCTCTGCGCGGGTATCAACCACATGGCCTTCTATTTGAAGTTCGAGCGCGCGGGCGAGTCGTTGTATCCGCTCATCGCCCGTCGAGCCGCCGAGTTTCCGTTGCCGATGCGCGGCGACGAGAAGCGATCCGACGGTGGATTCGAAGGCTTGTCCGACGCAGTCCGCTACGAGATGTTCCGCCGATTGGGCTACTTCGTCACCGAATCGAGCGAACACTTCGCTGAATACGTGCCGTGGTTCATCAAGCGCGACCGTCCCGATTTGCTCGATCGTTTCGGAATTCCATTGGACGAATATCCGCGGCGTTGCGAGCGGCAGATCGCCGGTTGGGAATCGCTGCGTGCGCGTTTGGAGGATCCCGAATCGTCGTTGCGTGTCGTGCCGAGCATGGAGTACGGCTCGTCGATCATCAATGCGATGGAAAC
>JBEBAF010000062.1:0-19308 GCA_041159045.1 Actinomycetota bacterium | reverse complement strand
TGAAGACGGTGATCGCGCCACGCGAGGCCGAAGCCTTGCAGCATGAAATCGCGAACCTGGCCGATGAAATGTCTCAGCTCGATGACGCCGCGTTGGCGGCCCTCGAGCGATCAGAGTCGGTCGATGCCGACATCACGTCTGTCCGTGATGTGCTCGCCGAACTTTCGACCGGTCGTGATGCCGCGATGCAAGTCCTTCGTGCGGCCGGTGCAGCGTTGCAGGCCGAACTCGCGGAAGTTTCCTCGAAGCGTGAAGAGGTGAGCGCAAAGATCGATGGTTCGGTGCTCGCCGACTACGACAAGCGTCGCGTCGCACATGCCGGAACCGCGATCGCGAAGTTGGTGAAGGCAACCTGCGGTGGGTGCCACATCGATTTGTCCACCACGGAGATCGAGGCACTCAAGCGGTCGTCGGAAGTCGATCGTGAATGCCCGAATTGCGCGCGGTGGTTGGTGCTGTGATCCTGTGGTTCGTCGGCGCGGCAATCGTTGCCGTGAGATTCGTCTTTCGTGACCCGCGCTTCGATTATCGACTCTTGCTCGTTGGTGTTCTGCTGCCCGACGCGGTCGACGTGTGGTTCGGTGGTGCGCGGGTTCTTCATACTCTCGCGTTCAGTGTTGCACTCCTGACGTTGATCATGGCGGTAACGCGCCGAGGTGGTGTGACCCGCCGTCGAACTCTTCCGCTGGCGATCGGTACTTTCCTTCATCTCGTGTTTGACGGTGCGTTCACGAAGACCGACGTTTTTTGGTGGCCGTTCGGTGGTGTGTCGTTCGACGGCGCGCGGCTTCCCGTTGCGGAACGTGGTTGGGGAAACGTGATTCTCGAAGCGGTTGGACTCGCTGGAATTCTCTGGATTTATCGTCACTATCAGCTCGCCAACCCCGAACGTCGTGCGCGATTCATCTCCGAAGGGGAGTTGGTCGAGAGTGACTGAACACCTCTTGACGCTGGTACGGCACGGTCGTACCGAGGCCAACGCGGGGAATCTTCTTCAGGGTCACGTCGACAATCATCTCGACGACGTTGGTCGTGCTCAGGCCGCGCTTCTCGGCGACGCGCTGGATGCGATCGCGCGTGTGGATCGCATCATCGCGAGTCCGTTGGTGCGGGCCCGTGAAACTGCAGATGCAATCGCGCGGGCGTGCGGGCGGGGATTGGAAGTCGAGATCGACCGACGCTGGATCGAACTCGACTACGGCGACTTCGACGGCAAGCCGTTGTCGGCCGTCGGCGCCCAAACATGGAAGCAGTGGCGGGAAGACCCGCATTTCCGGCCGCCGCGGGGTGAGTCGATGGCCGAATTGGACGTACGTGTTCGTGAGGCGCTCGCGCACCTCGCAGAGAATCCATCCGCCACCCACACCGTTGTCGTGAGTCACGTTTCACCGATCAAGGCCGCCGTGGCCTGGGCTCTTGGTGTCGACATTCGGGTCTCGTGGCGCACTGCACTCGACCGCGCCTCGATGTCAACGATTCGCCTCGACGCGCATCGGCCGGCGCTGAAAACGTTCAACGTGACGGTTCACGTCGAGAAGTGATCCTCCCGACAAGTGAGGTGGTGAGTCGGCCTGTAAGCGGGATTCTGTGAACCTTGCGGTCCGATGACCATCCATCTATGCGGTCTACCCGAGAGTTGCCCGAAGGCGGACGGGCCGCCCATGCTCTCTGCGTGACCTTGCTCCAAGTGGGGTTTGCCAAGCCGCTCGAGTCGCCCCGAACGCTGGTGCGCTTTTACCGCACCGTTTCACCCTTGCCCGTCGATTTCCCGACGGGCGGTTTGTTTTCTGTTGCACTTTCCGTGAGGTCGCCCCCACCTGGCTCGCGCCAGCACTTTGCCCTATGGAGTCCCGACTTTCCTCGAGACGATTTCGCGTCCCGCGGTCATCCGGCCGACTCACCGACAAGCAGTGTAACGATGCGTGTCGCCACGCCGTCGTGAGATATCTACCTAATCAGCAACGTGCGCAATCAGCACTTGGCGTATTCGTACGCCATCGAGTTGAGGCTCGGTGTCTCCATGCTGATGGTCGACTTGTTGCCCGACTCGTTGAGCTTTCCGAGAGAAACCTGCACGGCAGAAAGACTGCCGAATGCGCCGGGAACGGCGGCCGGGTTTGCCTTGCCGGTGGCTTCGTCGACCGAAGGAGCGATGCCCTTGCCGTCCGGCAGGATCGCCTGCGCAAGCACGGCCGCGTGGCGAGCTTCTTCCTGTCCGAGTGTCATCGCGGCAGCGCGCAAGGTCGGCTGCGACAGCATCGACACGTAGAACTGGTATGTCGCTGCGGCGAGGTTTTCAACACCGTGGGCAAGCACGAGAAGATCGTCGACCTGGGTGTCACTCGCTTCGATGCCCTTGTCGGCGTTGCCGAGAATGAGGTCGAGTGCCGGTGCGATGTAGAGGGTGTTGATCTTTTCGTTGGCGCATTCGAACGGATCGCCCCCGGCCTTCTTCACAAGGTCGCTGAGCGCCGCGGCATGGGCCTTGTGATCGGACTGGAAGCGGGCGAGGGCCGCGCTTGCACCTGCGGGGAGAAGACCAAGCTTGGCGACTGCCCCGTACGCGTCGATGGCGCAGTACTCGAGCGAGGTTGCAGTGCGGAGCAGCACCACATCGGTGGCACCGCCGTCGGGCAACGCGGTGGTTGTCGGCGCATCACCGAGGCGCGGGAATCCTGCCGCGAGTTTGTCGTTCTTTCCGCATGCCGCGAGAACCGCAGCCGATGCCAACGCGAGGCCACCCGTCTGGAGGAACCGACGGCGGCTGTATGAGTTGTTCATGGGGACGTTCATGGTTGGTGCGTCTCTCTCGTTCGGGGTGATCAGGCGGATTTCTTGTCGGCGCCGACAACGGCTTCCGGATCGAATGCGAGGATGTCGTCGAGGCTCGTCTTGCCTGCGAGGCCAACGAGGACGGATGTTTGGCGCGCTTCGGTGGGAATGATCGACGCGACGAGGTTCGCGCCGTCGACGCCCTGCAACTTTCCGAGAACCGAGATGTGCGTGGCGACGAGTGCGTTCTCGAGACCCGCCATCGATTCGGCGAGCTTCTTTGCGTCAGATTCACCAGCGGCTGCGGAGTTCGCAGAGAAGAAGTCGGCGTCATGGCTGGTTGGTGCCTTGCGTCCAACCAAACCCGAAAGTGCTTGTGCGGCCGCACGATGGTTCTCGCCGAACAGATTTGCGATGGTCTTCATCTCGCCACTCGATGCCGAAGCGGCGCGGGCGTAGAGGTCGATCATTGCCAATTCCAGCCCGATGGCTGTGGACAGCAAGGCCACATCACCGGACGTGGGTTGCTTCGGCGGCGCCGTGGTGGTGGTGTCGGCCACGAGGGGTCCTTTCTCGACTGTTCGACCGCCCGCGGACGGTCGAACACATAGGTTCACCGACGGGGGCGGGGCGTTGCAACTTTAGAAGTCGAGGGCACTCAAAGCAGGGATCCAGGCCCGTGCGCCGGCCAGCGAACGCGCCCATTCGGCTCGGTGCGCGCGTCGAACGTCGGGCTCGATCGACGGGTTGACGACCCGGGTGGCGCTTGCCGTCTTCGCGGCAGCGGCAAGGTTCTGCCACATGCCCACGGCGGTGCCGGCGAGAAAGGCGGCACCAAGGGTCGTGGCCTCGGTGACGGCCGATACCGCGATCGGAAGTCCGACGGCGTCGGCGAGCAGTTCGACGAAGATCTCATTGTTCGACATTCCGCCGTCGACACGCACCTCGGTTGGTGGAGTGACGCGGCGCTCGGCAAGATCCGCGATCGATGCGGAGAAGAGGTCGGCGCCGCGATGTGCGATGCCGTCGAGGACCGCACGCACGATGTGCGCCGACGTCGTGCCGCGCGTCAAACCCGTGAGCGTGCCCCGTGCTCCGTAATCCCAATCAGGTGTGCCGATCCCGAGCAACGCGGGCACGTATGTCACGCCGTCGCAAGAGTCGACGGATGCGGCGAGAGTGGCGCTGTGGCTCGGCGAGTCGATCAATCCCATGTCGTCGCACAGCCACTCGATATTGGTGCCGGCCGACAGCATGACCGCTTCGATGCCCCAGCAAATTTCACGCGTTGGTTCGGCGAGCGAGTAGGCGACGATCGGAAACGTTCCGTGCGGCGTGCGACGAGCTTCGGTTGGGCCGACCGAACCGGTGACCATGTCGAGCATGCCGCCGGTGCCGAAGGTGATTTTCGTTGCGCCTGGCGAAATGCAGCCCTGCCCAACGAGCGACGCTTGTTGGTCTCCGACACGTGCGGCGATAGCGATGCCATTCAACGCTCCGTGTCCCGAAACGGGCCCGACGATCTCGCTCGTGGCGACGACGCGTGGCAACGATTCGGTTGGTATGCCGAGCGTCGCACAAATCGAGGGATCCCAGTCGACGGTCGACACATCGACGAGGCCGGTCACCGCCGCATTGGTGTGATCGGTGACGAACACTTCGCCATTCGTCAGCTTCCACGTGAGCCAGGCGTCGATCGTTCCGATTCGAATGTCGGACGTCGACGCACCACCGATTGCATTCTGAATGAGCCACGCGGCTTTGGTCGCGGTTTGGTTCGGTGCAAGGTGAATGTCGTGTTCGGACTTCGCCGTGATGCATTCCATCACCGTGCGCAGATCTTGCCAGCCGATGCCGGGGCCGAATGGTTCACCGGTTGTGGCATGCCACGCGACCGTGGATGCTCGTTGGTTGGAAATGCCCAATCCCGCAATCGTGGCTTCACCGTTGCGCTCGGCGACGCATGTCAGTAACGCAATGCACTTCTCGTACATTTCGATCGCGTCGAACTCGACGAGGCCGGGAAACGGTGTCGATGGCGGATTCGCGACGTATTCGTAGTCGACAACCCGACCGGCGTTGTCGACGAGCGCGGCACGCAAGCCGCTCGTTCCGACATCGAGCACCAGAACGCACGTGCCCGTAAGAGTTGTCTGCGTCATCGCGGACGGATTCCGGATTTCTGCAAATAGTTGCCCAACAATCCGCCGATGACGCTGGCGAAGAGCGAGAGGGAGAACGCACTGAAGATGCGCATGATCCGAACGTCGCCGTTCGTGGCGACTCGAATGAGGAGGAACAATGCTTGCGCCACGACGAAGACGCCGGCGCCGGCGAGCACCGCGTGGAGCATCGGCGCACGAGTTGTTTGCCGCCAGGCCGCGATGCCCGCCCCGACCACGAATCCGAAGATGGCAAGGAGCGAGAGAAGCGGAGCCCAGCCGTTCGAGTCCGAGGAATTGTCGAGGATGAAACGGGCGATCAACGTGGGCGGAATGGAAAAGAGGAGGGTGACCGATGCGCCCTCGCGCAGTGCATTGCGGTCGATACGGATTTGCGAAGCACTCATGTGTCATCGATTGTGACCCAAATCGGGGGACATCCCTAGATCTCATAAATTGTTAATTCGCACGACTTGCAAATTAGTTGACTCGCGTTTAGTATCTAATGCGTGAAGTCGCCCGATCAACTCGTGCTGGCATTTCGTGAAGCTGGCCTGAAGGTCACCCCTCAGCGCCAACTCTTGTTCCGCCTGCTCCACGACAACACGGCCCATCCCACGGCCGAAACGCTGTACGAAGTGGCCGTGCGCGAGATGCCGGGCATCTCGTTGCGCACCGTGTACCAAACGCTCACCGACCTCGCTGCGATGGGAGAACTCCAGCAGATCGACCTCGGTGGTGGTGCGGCGCGATTCGACCCGAACGTTGATGATCATCATCACGTGGTGTGCGATTCCTGCGGTGATGTCCGTGACGTCTACGTGGCCAACGCCGACGAGATTTCAGTTGCCGGCCTCGCCGGATTCTCCGTGCAGTCTGCGCGGATCGTGTTCTCAGGGAAGTGTCCGACGTGTGTAGCCACGCCGGCCGCGCCACCTGTGCGAAAGAAATAGCAAACCCGTAATACCCAACAACACCCCAACCAAAACCCCAAGCAAAAGGAGACGTCATGGCCGGACTTGCCGGAACCAAGACCCACGAAAACCTGAAGGAAGCCTTTGCCGGCGAGAGCCAGGCGAACCGTCGCTACCTGTGGTTCGCCCAGAAGGCCGACGTCGAGGGCTACCCCGACGCAGCCGCACTCTTCCGCTCGGTTGCCGAAGGCGAAACCGGACACGCACACGGTCACCTCGACTTCCTCGCTCAGGTTGGCGACCCCGCCACCGGTGAGCCGATCGGCGAGACCGAAGACAACTTCAAGGCGTCGATCGCCGGCGAGACCTACGAGTACACGCAGATGTACCCGGGCTTCGCAAAGACCGCTCGCGACGAGGGCTTTGCCGAAATCGCCGACTGGTTCGAAACGCTCGCCCGCGCCGAGAAGAGCCACGCCGGTCGTTTCCAGGAAGGCTTGAACGCCCTCTGATCGGGTGTTCAGACAAACAAACACGTACGCACGGTGGGGTGCCGGTTCGCCGGCACCCCACGCGTGTGAATGAATGACGAATTCCACGAACGCAGGCGGCCGACATGACAATCACTTACGACCCGAACCATCCGAAGTACCTCGACGAGGCCGATGTTCGCAACGAACTCACGCGCGTCTACGACCTGTGCCACGGATGCCGCCTGTGCTTCAAGTACTGCACCTCGTTTCCGACTCTTTTCAAGTTCGTCGACCAGCACGACGACCAAGACGCAGGAAAGTTGACGATCGCCGAGCAAGACCAGGTCGTCGACGAATGCTTCCAGTGCAAGCTCTGTTACATCAACTGCCCCTACATTCCGGGCCAGCACGAATGGGCACTCGATTTTCCGCGCCTCATGCTGCGCGCCGACGCCATGCGTCAAGCCAACAAGCAGGTACCCGTCCGCAAACGTCTCACGACAACCGTCATGGGACACACCGACGCACTCGGAAAAGTTGCAACGACGATCTCGCCCGTCATGAACAAGGCGATGGGTGCCGAACCAGGCTCCGCAGTGCGCAAAGTCATCGAAATAACTGCGGGAGTGTCGAGCAAGCGCATGTTGCCGCCGTTCGCAAAGGTGCGATTCTCGACGTGGTTCAAGAAGCGCGTGAAGCCGGTCATCGCGAAGCGACAGGGCAAGGTGGCGATTTTCCCCACGTGTCTCGTCGAATATCAAGAGCCCGGAATCGGCAAGGACCTCGTCAAGGTCTACGAAAAGAACGGTGTCGAATGTTCGCTTGCCGAGGGCGCTTCGTGCTGCGGTGCGCCGTATCTGCACAGTGGCGACATTGAAAAGTTCAAGAAGGTGGGCGCCGACAACGTGAAGGCACTCGCAGCCGCCGTTCGCCAGGGCAACGACATCGTCGTTCCTCAGCCCACGTGCGGATACGTGCTGAAGAAGGACTACATCGACTACGTGGGCGGTGCCGATGCCGAACTCGTCGCAGCCAACACCTACGACGCCGCCGAGTACCTCATGCGTCTCCACAAAGCCGAAGGAACGGAACTCAATACCGAGTTCGCGGGTGAGATTCCCGAGAAGATCACGTACCACGCGCCGTGCCACCTGCGCGCACAGAACATCGGTCTGAAGAGTCGCGACCTGCTCAAGCTCACCGGCGCGAAGATCAAGCTCGTCCAAACGTGTTCGGGTATCGACGGCATGTGGGGCTTGCGCGCAGAGAACGCCGATTTGTCGATGCCGATCGCCAAGAAACTGGCGGTCGAAATCGAAGCCGCCGACGGAGACGAAGTGGCAGGAGATTGTCATCTCGCGAACACGGCGATCAACGAACAAACGGGCAAAGCCCCGAGTCACCCGCTGCAGTTGCTGGCTCGCGCCTACGGAATTCCCGAAGAGAAATAAACCAACACAACCAGGACTCACAACAAGAGGAGAGTGATTGTCATGCCCCCCACGGCAGTTACCCGCAAGCTCACGGTCGACGACATTCTCGACCTTCGTGCGTACGAAAAAATTCGTGCCGAGAAGAAGGCCGAGATTCTCGAGGTCAAGCGTCGTCGTCGTATCGAACTCGGAACGTTCGTCACGGTGATGTTCGAGAGTCGCGACACCATGTGGTACCAGATTCAAGAAATGCTGCGTGCCGAGCGTGTCATCTCGGAAGAAGGCGTTGTCGACGAGCTTCGCGCCTACAACCCGCTCATCCCCGAAGCCGGCCAGTTGTGTGCGACCGTTTTCATCGAACTCACCTCCGAGTCGGCAATGCGCGAATGGCTCACCAAGCTCGTGGGCATCGAACGGTCTTTCCGCCTGCTCCTCGCCGACGGCCGCGAGGTTGCGCCGGTCACCGACGAGCAACACGATGCCGCGCTGACGCGTGACGATGTCACCGCCGCCGTTCACTACATCCGCTTCGAGTTCACCCCCGATGATTTGGCGGCTTTTCGCGCCGGTCCGGTCACGCTGGTCTGCACCCACCCGAACTACCGCGAGGCCATGGAATTGGCCGATTTCACGATTGCCGAGCTGTCCCGCGACCTCTTCTGAGGTCGGTTTCGGGAATTTGCATCGGCGTTGAACACGGTTCTAAGGTCATTCGTGCGGTGAGACATCGGTCACGTTTCGGGGGGATCTGTGACCGGTGTCTCCGCATGAATCGTGAAGACGGAAGCTGGGGGGCTAGCCGTGACAATCACCGACATCTCGTGGCGACAAAAGGGTGCATGCCAGGGGCTTGACCCCGCGGTCTTCTTCCCCGACGAGGGAGACGAAGAGTCAGCCGACATTGCGATCGCCGTCTGCGGAACGTGCGACGTGCGGATCGCATGTCTCGAGCATGCGCTCGCGTCGCGCGAAAAGGAAGGTGTCTGGGGCGGCACCACCGAGCGCGAACGTCGGAGAATCATTCGTCAACGTCGGCGCACAGCGTAAAGAATGGCGGGGTGAGCGCTTCCCACCCACGGCCATTGTCTGATCTCGGCGGCTGGCCCGGAGTCCTGTCGACTCTGATTGCACGCAAAGACCTCGATCCCGAAGTGGCCGAGGCGGCGATCACCGAGATTCTCGAAGGTTCCGCGACGCCATCGCAGATGACCGCGTTCATCGTTGCACTGCGTGCGAAAGGCGAAACAGCTGCCGAACTTGCGGGCATGCTGCGCGCTGTACGCGCGGCAGGGCAACGCGTCGACCTTCCGGCCGATGTGGCCGCGCGCGCCATCGACATCGTCGGTACCGGTGGCGACATGAGTCAGTCGTTCAATGTGTCGACGCTGACGGCGTTCGTTGTTGCCGGCGCCGGAGTGCCCGTCTGCAAGCACGGAAACCGCGCTGCGTCGTCGAAGTGTGGTGCAGCCGACCTGTTGGAAGAACTGGGAGTTGCGGCTGAACTCGATCCCATTGGTGTCGCCGAATGCGTGGCCGAAGCCAACATGGGTTTTTGTCTTGCCGCGCGATTCCATCCCGCGTTCCGTTACACCGCGCCATCGCGTCGCGAGATCGGAATCTCGACGGCGTTCAATCTTCTCGGGCCAATGGCGAACCCTGCAGCGATCGGATCGATGCTCGTCGGTGTCGCAGTGCCGTGGATGATGCGCCCGATGATCGAGGCACTCGGCTCGCGTGGCGTACGTTCCGCTTGGGTTGTGCACGGTCACGGCGGTGTCGACGAAATTACGTTGGCCGGCCCGTGTCGGGTTCTTGCATTGTCGGGTGGGGACATCACCGAGTTCACCGTCGATGCATCCGATGTCGGTCTTGAACATGCGCCGCTCGAGGCGATCAAGGGTGGTGATGCGCGCGAAAACGCCGAGATTGCCCGCGCGATTCTCGGCGGGGCACAAGGCCCGATGCGTGACACGGTGGTGCTCAACGCCGCCGCTGCGTTGCATCTAGCGGGCGTTGCACCGGATCTGCGTCACGGTCGCATGCTTGCCGAGCAATCCATCGATTCGGGTGCCGCGCGCGGAGTCCTGGACCGGTTGGTGCAGTCCAGCAACCGGGCCGCAAAGCGTCTCGATCAATAGGGCCGGGCACGTGGCGGTGATACGCGTGCCGGGTAGTTCGGCAAACCTCGGCCCTGGTTTCGACGGAGTCGGCATGGCCGTCACCTTGTACGTCGAACTCGGGGTGATGGGTGTCGACCCACTGCCCGAACGTGCGCGTCCGGCCGACGACCACCATCCCGCAACCATTGCGTGCCGGCAAGTCGGTGGAGCGTCGGATCTGTGGGTGCGCGGTGAGATCCCGATGGGTCGCGGTCTCGGCTTCAGCGGGGCTGTCCGCGTTGGTGGGGCACTGCTCGGTGTCGCCAACGGTGAAGCGTGTGACCCGCTCGAGCCCACGATCAGACAACGTGTACTCGGCGCGACGGCCGGCCTTGAAGGTCACGCCGACAACGTCGCAGCTTCGTTGCTTGGCGGAGTGGTGGGGACCAACGGTCGCGAAGCCGCACGAATTCTGCCCGGTTGCGAACTCGAAGTCGTCGTGTGGATTCCCGACTTCACCACGTCGACAAGCGAGTCACGAACGAAATTGCCCGACTCCGTATCGTTCGATGACGCGGTTTTCAATGTCACGCACACGGCGCTGTTCATGGCGGCACTGGCGGCCGGAGATCTGAACGCATTGTCGGCCGCCACGGCGGACAGATTGCATCAAGACCTTCGATTGGCTCGCGCCACGCCCAGTCGCGACGCACTCGGGGTCATGCGCGATGCCGGGGCAGTTTGTGCGTGGCTCAGTGGATCGGGCCCGACTGTCGCGTGTTTTGCACGCCCCGGCGAGGGGCAAGCGATCGCCGACCGATTGCCGACAACGGGTCGGGCCAGGCTGCTGGGGATCGACACTGTCGGTGCGCGGTTCATCTGATTCGTACATACGTGTGACACCCCCTTGTCAGGCTGATCACATGACGGCAAACGAGAACCTCATCATCGATTGTGACTCCTGTGCGATGCGCTCAAGCGACGCCTGTGGTGATTGCGTGGTCAGTTTTCTCATCGATCGCGACCCGCACGAGGCGGTCGTTCTCAGCCTCGACGAGGCGCGCGCGGTGAAGTTGCTCGCAAATGCCGGCATGGTGCCTACGCTTCGGCACCGTGCCGTCTGAACGCCGAAGTCGAACCGATTCAGCACTTCGCGACTACGCCCGCGATCTCTGCGACAAGGGGGTTGCTGCGGGCCTCAGTCGCGTTGGCATTGCCCCGGCGCAACCGTTCCAGCGTGCACGTGTCGCCATCGAAGACCGCAATGTTCGCGGTCTCTCCGACTCGATGCAGTTCACGTTTCGTAATCCTCGACGTTCAACAACGCCGTCGATGCTCGTACCCGGGGCACGGTCCATCGTCGTCGGAGCCGTTGCATATTTCGAGGAATCCCCCGAACGGCCCGAGAATGCCATTGCCGACGTCGCTCGCTACGCGTGGCGCGACACGTATGGTCGCCTGCGGGCGGCACTCTCCGTCGTTGCCGATGAACTGAAATCGGTCGGTCATCGAGCAACCGTCGTTGCCGATGAGAACTCACTCGTCGATCGTGAAGCCGCTTACCTTGCGGGTCTCGGTTGGTACGGAAAGAACGCGAACCTTCTCCTTCCCGGATCAGGCAGCTGGTTCGTGCTCGGTGGTGTGATCACCGACGCGGTGCTTCCGACGAATGAACCCGTTGCCGATGGCTGCGGGTCGTGTCGGCGTTGTCTCGACAGTTGTCCAACCGGTGCCATCATCGAGCCCGGCGTCATCGACGCGGCGAAGTGTCTCGCGTGGGTGATCCAGAAGCCGGGAATCATCGCCACGGAACTTCGCGAGGCGATCGGGGCACGCATCTACGGCTGCGACGACTGCCAAACCGCGTGCCCACCATCAATTCGATCAAGCCGTGAGTCGAGTGAAAACTTTCATGGAGCCGACGATCCCGACGCATTCGTCGATCCCGTCGCGATTCTTCACATGGCCGACGCCGAAATCCTCGCTCGATACGGCCGGTGGTACATCCACGATCGCGACCCGCGGTGGGTGCGCCGCAATGCGTTGGTCGTTCTGGGCAACGTAGCCAACGGAAGCGATCCGGCTGTGCGCGACATTGTCGATGAATGTCTCAAGTCGTCCGACGCGGTGATTCGCGCCCATGCGGTGTGGGCTGCAGGTCGGCTGGGATTGTCGGATCTCCTTCCCGACAGCGATACCGATGCCGATGTTCGTCGCGAATTGCTCTCATTGCCAACGCCGCGTGCGTAAGACTCAAGGCCAATGACCGGTCGACATCTCCTCGTGACGAACGACTTTCCGCCGAAGGTGGGTGGAATTCAGTCGTTGCTGTGGGAGTGGTGGCGACGTTTGCCTTCCGATCAGTTCGCGGTTCTCACCAGTCCGTATCGCGGTGCCCGCGAGTGGGATGCCGAGCAGCCATTCCGCGTCGAGCGGATTCGCGAATCGGTTCTGCTTCCGCATCCGTTGATGGCGAGACGTATCAACGACTTGGCGCACGAGTTCGGTGCCGAGTTCGTGGTGCTCGATCCTGCGGTTCCACTCGGTTTGATCGGGCCCTCGCTCGACCTGCCATACGCCGTCGTCTTGCATGGCGCCGAAGTCACGGTTCCCGGCAGGATTCCCGGTTCCAAACAGGCCCTCGGGCGCGTCCTGCGCGGCGCGGTGCATTGCATCGCTGCCGGTCACTACCCGGCGGCGGAAGCAGAACGCGCAGCCGGACGCGGTTTGCCGGTCACCGTTGTGCACCCCGGAGTCGACACCGAGCGATTCTGTCCGCTCACCGAAAACCAGAAGCTTGCTGCGCGCGACAAGTTCGGCATCGCTCGCGACGCGGAATTGATCGTCGGTCTCAGTCGGCTCGTTCCGCGCAAAGGATTCGACATCGCCATTGCAGCAGCTGCGCGTCTTGCCCGCAGTCGTCCGCGTCTCGAGCTGGTGATCGCTGGTGCGGGTCGTGACGAAGGGCGGCTCGCTCGTCTTGCCCGCGATCGTGGTGCGCCGGTTCGGTTTCTCGGGCGAGTGCCGTTCGAAGATCTTCCGCAGCTGTACGGGTGTGCCGATGTGTTCACGATGTTGTGTCGGAATCGGTGGCTCGGCCTCGAACAAGAAGGATTCGGCATCGTCTTTCTCGAAGCTGCGGCGTGCGGTGTGCCACAGATAGCGGGGCGAAGCGGCGGGGCAGCCGAAGCCGTCGACGACGGCGTCACGGGTGTGGTGGTCGACGACCCCGACAACATCGACCAAGTGGCAGCAGCATTTGCCGAGATGCTCGACAACTCATCGGCTCGCAGTGCGATGGGCGTGGCAGGGCGTCGGCGAGCCGTCGAACAGTTCTCGTACGACGTTCTGTCCGAACGTTTGTGGAATACGCTCTGCTCGATCACATGAGCAAATCACCGATCATCCGTTTCAATCTTGTCGCCACGGTGCTCTTTGCGCTGACCGCGTTGGTCACCGCGATCGTGTTCGACGATGCCACACGAGTGGCCATCGTTGTCGTTGCACTCGTGTTGTTTGCGGTAGGCGTCGCAACTTTCTTGCTGGGTTACTTCGCCGCGGTGCAGCGCAGTCGTTCCGACGAGATTGCCGTTTCGCAGCTGTTCTTCCTTGCGGGAGGAGTCGCGCCGCGCGATGTGAAGTTGCCGATGCTCGCGGCTCTCGCGACGCAAACCATCGTCGGCATCGCATGTGCGCTTGCCCGACCTTCGACCGACGGCAAGGCCGGCAGCGTTCTCGCATTCGGCGTGCTCGTCCCCATGCTGGGCCTCGGTCTGAACGGCTTGTGGGCGAGCAAGCACGGAATGTTCGCCCCGCGCTCGATCGGGCGTGACGACGAATCCGCGGAATCCACCAACGAGACCGATTCCGACGGATCCGCGGCCGAATAGACGCCGAACCGACCCCGGCATGCGCAACAATGGGGCCATGGCCGATACCGCCAAGCAAACCACCGTCATTGCCGCAAGCCCCGAGCGTTGTTTTCAGGTTGCCACCGAATTCGAGCGCTACCCAGAGTGGGCCAAAGACGTGAAGGAAGCAGTGGTGCTCGAACGCGATACCGAAGGTCGGGCGACGAAGGTCGAGTTCAGGGCGTCTGCTCTCGGTCGCAGCACGCACTACACGCTCGGCTACACCTACGGGGCCACGCCGCTCACGATCGCCTGGCGCTTGGTCGATGGCGACATCATGCGAACACTCGACGGCGACTACATGTTCGAGGCCGTCAACAACGGAACTCTCGTGACGTACGACTTGTCGATCGACCTCGTCATTCCGCTGCCCGGTTTTGTGAAGCGTCGAGCGGAAAACCGAATTCTTCACACGCTCACGGAACTGAAGGAACGCTGCGAGTCCTGACATCGCTTGGCCCGACGATTCGGCCGTCCCGAGCACGGTCATGAGGAAGATCGGCATCGACATTGGCGGCACCAAGATGCTTGGCGTCGTCGTCGAGTCCCATGACGAGACGCACAGCGTCGTCGACGAAGTGCGTGTTGCCGCCCCGGTCGGTGGCGACATTGTTCCGCAGATCGTCGCGTTCGTTCGGTCGATGGGCGGCGCGCACACCGTTGGTGTCGGTATCGCGGGATTGGTGCGCAACGATGACGTCGTCGTGACCACCACGCACCTGCCGAACGTTCGCGGCCTCGAACTGCGCGGTGCGCTCGAGTCCGAATTGGGCGTGCCGGCGAGGGTCGACAACGATGCAACTTGTGCGGCCGTCGCTGAATGGCGTCTCGGTTCAGCGCGGGGCATCGACGAGGCACTGGTCGTCACCATCGGTACCGGAATTGGTGGTGGTGCAATCGTGGGCGGGCGGGTTGTTCGCGGCGCTCATGGATTCGCGGGAGAATTCGGGCACATGGTCGTTGTCCGCGACGGCGAGTCGTGCCCGTGCGGTCGCCGCGGCTGTTGGGAGTGTTATGCGTCGGGTCGGGGCATCAGCCAATCTGCGGGCGGGATCAGGGCGGAGGACGTCCTTCAACGATTCGTCGACGGCGATGAAGCGGCACGGGAGTGTGTCGACAGTTATGCCGCCTGGGTCGCACTCGGACTGTTCGACCTCACCAGTGCGTTCGACCCGTCGCGCATCGTTCTCGGCGGTGGTCTGGGCGCCCGACACGAGGTCTTGCCATTGATCGACGCGCATTTCCGCACCACCTTTGCGGGTCACGCGGGGCGCGACCTTCCGCAAATCGTCAATGCAACGCTCGGATACCGCGCGGGCGCAATCGGTGCCGCGTTCGTCGGAGCCGGCGACTAGCTGCAGTGGGTGGTGACGCGGCGCACCGCGGCGAGCCACTGTTCATGCGCGGCATCGGCAAACGGTTGGAGTTCGGTATTGGGTTCGAACACCTTGTCAACCCGGCGAGAACGCGCGATGTCATCGAAGTCGGACCACACGCCTTCCGCGAGTCCGGCGAGGTACGCAGCGCCGAGCGCGGTGGTTTCCCTGTCGACGGGGCGTTCAACGGCCATTCCCAGCTGATCGGCCTGAAACTGCATGAGGCGGTCGTTTGTCGCGGCACCACCGTCGACGCGCAGAGTGCGCAACGCCACGCCTGTTGACCGCGACATCGCCGTAATCACGTCGCGTGACTGGAATGCCATCGATTCGATGGTGGCGAGTGCGAGATGTGCGGCAGTCGTGCCCCTGGTGATGCCAAAGATCGCGCCGCGGGCATCGGCGTCCCACCACGGACTGCCGAGTCCGGTGAGGGCCGGAACGAACACGACTCCGGCCGAGTCGGGAACCGTGGCGGCCAGTGCCTCGACATCGGCCGAGTTCTTGATGATGCCGAGCCCGTCGCGCAACCACTGCACGGCTGCGCCGGTGACGAAGATCGATCCTTCGACGGCGTAGGTCGTGATGCCGCCGAGTCTCCACGCGACAGTGGTCAACATTCCGTTCGTAGGTTCGGGACATTCGGCACCGACGTTCATCAGCACGAAGCTGCCGGTTCCATAGGTGTTCTTGGCGTCGCCGACGTCGAAGCAGGTCTGGCCAAAAAGTGCCGCTTGTTGATCGCCTGCAATGCCGGAGATCGGAATGCCGGAGGGGAGTCCGGCGCACCGTGTCGTTCCGAAGCGTCCGCTTGAATCACGGACGTCGGCAAGCGAGCCAAGCGGGATATCGAGAAGTCCGCACAGTTCATCACTCCACTTGTGATTTCGAATGTCGTAGAGCATGGTGCGGCTGGCGTTGGATTCGTCCGTTGCGAACGTGTCGCCTTCGGTGAGCTTCCAGAGGAGCCACGTGTCGATGGTTCCGAAGGCGAGACTCGACGACGGCCGAATTCCATTTCTGAGAAGCCACTCGATCTTTGTTGCGCTGAAGTACGGATCGAGAACCAAGCCCGTGGTCTCGCGCACGAGTTCGATGTGCGGTTGCAACTCGTCACATCGCGTCGAGGTGCGGCGGTCTTGCCAAACGATGGCGCGGGACAAGGGTTGCCCCGTTGTTTTGTCCCACGCAACGACGGTCTCGCGTTGGTTGGTGATGCCGATCGCCGTGGGGGTCGAGCCGACGCGGTCGATGACTTCGCGAAGAGTCGCCAGTGCCGCTGCCCAAATTTCGTCGGGGTCGTGTTCGACCCAGCCGGGTTGTGGAAAGTGCTGTGTGAATTCGGTGTACGCGGCTACCGAGTTGGTGCCGTCGGGGAAGACCGCCCGACTTCGCACGCCTGTCGTACCCGCGTCGATGGCGACGACGTAGTTCACGCGCTCAGAGTATCCGTCTCGGTCCGGTCACCTTCGATGCGGCTCAGTGGCAGGACAACGACGACACGGGTGCCGCACATCCCGCGGTGAACGGGTTCGAATCCGATGGTGCCGCCGTGCAGTCGGACGTGTTCACGGGCGAGTGCAAGGCCGAGTCCCGATCCATCGGTCCTCGTTTGGCGGTCCCCGCGATTGAAACGTTCGAAGAGTTCTTCGGCGCGGTCCGGGTCGACCCCGTCACCGCGATCCTCGACGCTGATGCGGACGTGGGTTGGTGTGAGGGCCCCCGGAGGAAACTCGACAGCGGCGAGGAGAACCGGCTCGGCGCCGTGATTGAACGCATTGTCGATGAGGTTCGAGAGCACACGGGCAATGCGACGTTTGTCGATCGCCATTTCGAAAATGCGCATCAGCGGAGGAGCCACGAGGTTGATGGTCGAACGACGGGTCGATTTGACGACTTCTTCAAGGAATTCGACAACGTTGACTCGACTGAGCACGAGTGACACGAGCCCGCCGTCGACCCGTGAGATCTCGAGAAGGTCATCGACGAGGCGGGTGAAACGTTGAAGGTCGACGGCGAGCAGGTCGAGCGCCGCTCGATTCGCTGCAGACAGTTCGCCTCTCCGTGATTGGAGAACGGCCAGAGATGCGGTGAGCGTCGTGAGGGGCGAGCGGAGTTCGTGGCTGACATCCGAATTGAAGCGTCGATCCATCTCGGCGCGGGCCGCGAGTGCTTCGACCATTTCGTTGATCGTCGACGTGAGATCGGCCAAAGCAGGGTCATCGGTGGGTGGAAGGCGGGTCGACAAACCTCCACCGGCAACCGCTCGAGCAGCCGCCGCTGCATCGATGAGTGGGCGAGCGAGTCGACGTCCGGCGAGCAGGCCGGCCGCGAGGCCGCCGATCGCCGTGATGATGGCGCCGACCGCAATGACCATCCGGGTGCGGGCAAGGCGCTCCGTCCACATCGACGTATCGAAAGCATCGAACAATCGTCCGTCGCGATCGGCGGTGGGCAGCGAAACGATCGCGACCGGTCCTTCCGCAGCGGCGAAATTCGGGACGTACAGGTCTGCGTTCGGACGCAGACCCGCGGTCAGCTTGCGAAACTCTGCTTCCAATTGTCCTCCGGGCGTCGTGAACCATTTCCCGTCGTGGACGAATGCCGATTCTCGCTTCTCGACGTTTGCTCCAAGTGCGCGCGAGAGCGCTTCCGAGTCGGAAGCGAGGGACTCGAGAATCGCAAGACGACCCGCAGCGGTTCGTGTCAACTGATCGCGTTGGTCGGTCTTCGTCCATTGGGTTGCCAAGAGGACCCCAACAATCGTGAGAGCGGCAACTATGACGACGACGGTGAGACTCACTGACAGTGCAACGCGGGCGCGCAACGAGCGGAGTCGAAGTCGGCTACGAGATGTCACTTCGCCGAGGTTAGGTCGCCGTCGAATGCCGAATCGACGGCGCCGTTCACCGGTTCGCGCGACTATCGGTCACGCGTCGAGCCGGTAACCGAGGCCACGCACCGTGACGACATAACGCGGATTGGCCGGGTCGGGTTCGATCTTGGTCCGCAGGCGGCGGATATGAACATCGACGAGACGTCCGTCGCCGAAATAGCCGTAACCCCACACGCGGTCGAGCAAGAGTTCGCGGCTGAACACCTTGTCGGGGCTGGCTGCAAGTTCGCACAACAATTTGAATTCGGTCTTGGTGAGTCGTACCTCGTTGCCCGCTCGCAACACGCGGCCCTCGTCGGGGCGAATTTCGAGATCTGCAATGACGTAGCGCGCATTTTTTTGGCCCGCTTGTGGCGAGGCGCGCCGCAGGAGTGCGCGGATCCGTGCACAAAGCTCTCCGGTGTCGAATGGCTTCGTGACGTAGTCGTCGGCGCCGGCTTCCAGACCGAGGATGACGTCTTCCTTCTGGTTGCGGGCCGTCACCATGATGATCGGTACGTCGCTCGCGGCGCGCAATCGACGACACACCTCGAATCCATCGATGCCGGGAAGCATGATGTCGATCAAAACAACGTGCGGCGATGCGGATGCGAACGCCTCGAGTGCCTTTTCACCCGTTTCGCTTTCGCTGACGACGAAACGTTGCGACTCGAGTGCGAGCTTGACCGATGCCCTGATGCGTTCGTCGTCTTCGACCATGAGAACACGGAACGCATCCTTGGTGGTGAGTCCCGGGGTCGTTGATTCGGAACTCGACGGCATCCGTTACATACTATTTGCCCGAAATAGCAGGTCCTGAATTTGGGTAAATAGTGCGCTGTTCGATGCCAAAATTGCCGACCGATCAATTTCCCGGCCATCGGGGCTGCCGACGACCGCTCCTGCCTCGCTCGCAATCAGCGCGCCGGCCGCCGTGTCCCAGGGGAAGAGATGCTCTTCGAAATAGGCGTCGTATCGCCCGCAGGCAACGAAGCACAGATCGAGTGACGCCGCGCCGAAACGGCGGACGTCGCGGATCTTGTCGATGATGACGGGAAATCGTGCGGCCTGGACCAGGCGGTTCGCCGGCGAATAATTGAATCCCGTGGCGATGAGGGCTTGAGGCAGTTCGGTGACCGAGCCGCACGAGATTGATCGGCCGTTCAAATGGGCGCCATTTCCGCGGATCGCGGTGAACGTCTCGCGTAGGGCCGGGGCGTAGACAACTCCGCACAACGGGCCATCGGCGTCATGTGCCCCAATGGATACGGCCCACATGGGCAGGTCGTAGAG
>JBEBAF010000061.1:0-3317 GCA_041159045.1 Actinomycetota bacterium | reverse complement strand
GCACCATCGTGCGCTCGATGGAAGTGATCGGCGACGCACTCATCGAAATGCGACGGGCGCCCGACGCCCGCCTGTTGTTGGAAGTTGCATTGATGAAGTTGTGCAGCCCCAGCGACGCGGGCGATCTCACGGGATTGATCTCGCGCATCGAGCGCCTCGAACAGGCGGTCGCGCGGGGTGGTGTCGCGCCAACGTCCGCCCCCGCAGCGTCGCCACCACCGGTTGATCCCGCCACTGGTCGCGCCAAATTGGGCGGTGCCGTGCGTTCCACGCCAACCGCGCCTCGAGCCGCCGCACCCGCACCAACTCGCGCACCGTCAGCACCATCGGCGCCACCGGCGCCAACACCTGCACCGGTCGACACCCCGCCCGCGACAACGAAGCCGGCTGGTTCGCCCGCTGAACTGTGGCCGCAGGTGCTCACTTCGTTGAAGCCGCTCGTGCGTGCGCTGTACAGCGCATGCAGTGTCAGTTCACCCACGCCCGACACGGTGGTGCTCAGTGCACCCAACGCCGTGCATCAAGCGAAGTGCAACGAACATGCGGCCACCGTCGCCGCCGCGTTCGAAAAGATCACCGGACAAAAAGTTGCATTGAACGTTGCGGTCGGTGACGCACCGAAGGACTCCACGTCCTCGGTTGCGCGCGGCGCACGCAACAAGCCGGTTGTCGACGAGATCCCGCACGACGACATCGACCCCACCGAACTCACCGACATGCCCACCGCCCCGGTCGAAACAACCTTCGATCGCATCAACAAGGCGTTTCCGGGGGCGCGCATCGTCGACGAGAGCGAACTTCGATGAGTGCCTACACCCAACCGGTGCAAGCACTCATCGACGAGCTCGGTCGACTTCCCGGCGTCGGGCCGAAGTCCGCCCAACGCATCGCACTGCATCTTTTGAAGGCGCCGGAAGCCGATGTGCAGCGCCTCGCTTCGTCGATCACCGTCGCCAAAGAAAAGGTGCGCTTTTGCAGTCGTTGTTTCAACATCGCCGACGATGAGTTGTGCCCCATATGTCAAGATGCGCGACGCGACTCCACAACGTTGTGCGTCGTCGAAGAAGCGCGCGACATCATCGCCATCGAAAAAACCGGCGTCTTCCGCGGTCGCTACCACGTTCTTCTCGGCGCCATCAGCCCGATGGACGGAATCGGCCCCGAACAACTGAAGATTCGCGAGCTCGTTGCGCGCCTCGGACCCGAGGGTGTGAACGAAGTCATCATGTGCACGAATCCCACGATCGAAGGTGATGTCACTGCGCTGTATCTCGCCCGCGCCCTTTCACCCCTGCGCATCAAGGTCACGAGAATCGGTACAGGTCTACCTGTCGGCGGAGATCTGGAATATGCCGACGAAATGACACTTGGTCGGGCCCTCGAAGGACGCCACGAACTCCGCGATTGAACCCACCGCGTGTAGGTTGGGTCAATGACAGAACAAGTTGCCTCGATCGCAGAAGAGGACTTGTCGACTGCAAGTTCCACGACACACGACGGACCCGCACTCATCGACGTGGTTCGTCGGATCCCTGAGTCGTGTTACGAACGTTCGACCACTCGTGGTCTGCTCTTTGTCGTGCGCGACTTCGTCATCTACGCAGCGCTGATCTACGGCTTGATCAACGTCCATGCTTGGTGGCTCGTTGTTCCCATGTGGTTGGTCACGGGTCTGTGCATCAGCGGCATCTTCGTGCTCGGCCACGATGCATCGCACAATGCGTTGTTCGATTCACGCCGCTTGAATGCGGTGATCGCCCGAATTGCAATGTTGCCGTCGGCGCACATCGAGTCGGCCTGGGATTTCGGCCACAACCGCGTGCACCACGGACACACCGTCAAGCAGGGAATGGATTTCGTTTGGCATCCGTCGACGAGCGAAGAATGGCGCGCGATGTCGGCGTACCGACGTTTGCAGCACCGCATCGAGTGGTCACCACTCGGCGCAGGTTTGTACTACGGCCGCAACGTGTGGTGGAACAAGATGATGCGGTTCCGTTCCGAGGGCAAACTCGGCGAAACCATCTCGCGTGATCGTCGCGTGATGACGGCAATCCTCGTGGTCGCGGCGGCCGGTGTTGGCTACGCAGGTTGGCGGGCAAGCGGCAATGTTGCCGGTGTTGCGTGGATGATTCTCAAGGTTGCGGTCATTCCGTGGATGTTGTTCACGTGGATGATCGGCTTCGTCGTTTACGTGCAACACGTGAACCCAAATATTCGCTGGTACCCACGTCGCGAGTGGTCGAAGTTCAAAGGCCAGATGGAAGGAACCACGAATCTCCGTGTCTCGCGTTGGCTCAACTTCTTCGTGCACAACATCTTCACGCATGTGCCACACCATGTCGACATGCGGATTCCGTTCTACAAACTGCCGTCGGCGATGCGTGCCATCGAAGCCGCGTTTCCGAAGGTGATGATCACCAAGAAATTCCGCATGCGCGATTACGTATCGGCGACATCACAGTGCAAGGTGTACGACTTCACGGCCGGCGCCTGGTCGCGGTACCCCGACAAGAAAGCCGCGTAACGCTTCAGCGTTGACCGGCTTCGTGCCGCTTCAGCAATGGTGAAGGCTTGTAGATCGTGTGATCGCCGCTGAGGGCAACCGCAACGATACACACGAGTGCGTAAGCAGGAAGCCCGGTCCATCCGAACAGTTCGATGCCGATGACGATGCACGTCAGCGGTGTGTTCGATGCGGCCGCGAAAACGGCGATCAATCCGAGTGCGGCAAACAATGGAATCGATGCATGCGTGACGCGGGCGAACTGCGCGCCGGCGAGTGCACCCATGATGAACAACGGGAACATCTCGCCACCAACGAACCCGCTGCCGAGTGACACCGCGGTGAACACGAGTTTCCAGAGGAAGGCGATCGCAGCGACACCAACCGCGCCGGTCAACGCGACGGTGATGAGATCCGACGAAATGCCGAGGTATTCCCGCGTTCCCGCTGCGCCGACGAGACCGAGAACGCAGACACCACCGATGACGGGTCGCAGTGGCGGCAGGGAAATCGCGCGTGCGAACAGATCCTTCGCCGTGTGTTCGACACGAATGAAGAGAACGGCGACGAGACCGAAACACGCTGCTGCAACGAGGTAGCGCCACAAGTAGGGCCAAGCGAGTGGCAGATCATGAACCCGGTATGGACGCTCGTGATCGATGCCAACGAGGCGCGCAATCGCATTCGCAACGAAGCTGGCGCCAAGGGCCAACGGAAACGCACCGATGTGGCGTCGCGATGCGCGTTGAGCTTCGATTGCGAACAACGCACCTGCAACGGGAACGCCGAACAGTCCACCGAACGCCGCGGC
>JBEBAF010000060.1:0-4257 GCA_041159045.1 Actinomycetota bacterium | reverse complement strand
GAACTCGTCGGGCTCGCGCACGTCGACCAACACCGCACCCGCCGCAACAACGGAGTGCACGTTCGCAACATCGGTGTCGGCGTTCAGATCGATCATGAGATGAGAATACCCCCTGGGGTATTGGCAGGCAATCCCGGAACGCCCTGCCGAGAACTACGATCACACCATGTCGGACCTCACGTTCAGCCACCTTGACCCGCTCGGCCGCGCCCGCATGGTTGACGTCACGCAAAAAGACCCCACCGCCCGCCGCGCCGTTGCCCGGGCCAAGGTGTTCATGAAGCCCGAAACCACCGCAGCCATCGCCAACCGCGAAGTGAAGAAAGGTGACGTTCTGGCCGTGGCCCGCGTTGCCGCCATTCAGGCCGCCAAGCGCACCAGCGACATGATTCCTCTTTGTCACCCGCTGCTGATCGGCTCGGTGTACATCAACTTCGAAATCGGCGACGACCACATTGCCGTCGAAGCCCAGGTCGACACCATCGACCGCACAGGTGTGGAAATGGAAGCCCTCCATGCCTGCACCGTCGCAGCCCTCACCATCTACGACATGTGTAAGTCGGCCGACAAGGGGATGGTCATCGGGGAAGTGGCCCTCTGGGAAAAGAGTGGCGGCCGCGACGGCACCTACCGCCGCGACAGCATCTGACAGCCTTCCGCTAGTCTTCTTGTCAATCCACCCACTTGCTTCGGTAGGTGGGCCCGGGGCCCGTCCGAAAGGGCGGGCCTCTGTGTTTATCGCCACTCTTTCGGCTTGTGAATCTTCGGTCGCAGCAACAGGCTGAACTCCTCGCACTCGTTCTCAGCGATCCGAATGTTGAATTCACGCTGACCGATCTCGCCAGTCGAACCGCAATCCCTTACCCCTCGGTTCACCGCGAGATCGAACGCGCAGAGACCGTTGGCCTGATGACGAGTCGCTCGGTTGGTCGCACCCGCCTCGTACGTGCCGACGAATCGAGTCCATATTTCGCCGGCCTCGCCGATGTTCTCGTCAAGGCATTCGGTGCGCCGTGGATTCTCAGTCATGCGCTCACCAAAGTCACCAATATCGAGGCTGCCTATATCTATGGCTCGTGGGCAGCTCGGTACACGGGCGAAGCGGGAGATCGCGCCGTGGGCGACATCGACCTTCTCGTGCTGGGTAAGCCAGATCGCGACGAGGTGTACGCCGCCGCAAGTTCGGCGGAGCATCGACTTGGTCGCGCGGTACAGGTGACGATTCGTGCAGCCGAGTGGCTGACCGATGGAAGCGGCACCTTTCACGACACCGTGACGACTAGACCGATCGTGCCGGTGCCGCTGGCGACTACCCATCCAGCCGGAGTGGATCAGTCCCAACGATCAATTCGAACGATGCGTAAATAATGCTGCGCGGTGAAGAGCGCAGAAGGAATGCACGACTTTCTATGGCCGATGGCTAGTGCGATACCCGCGGCCGTCGAGCAAAGCAATACATGAGTTGGCACGCCGGCGAATCGCATCCGCCCACCGTTCGGCCATCGGATTGCCAAAAGCTTTCACGTCGTCTGAACAGACCGCATCGACCTCACGTGCAATTGTCGAAACCAAGTCGCCAGCACGTGCAACTTGCTCGTCGACGTCAAGGCCCAAGTCGCTGAACAATTCGGCCCAGTCGCGAAGGCGAATGTCGGCAAGGCGGTAAACGCCAGCAACTGACATCGCGAGTTTCAGGCGCGACCCTTGCAATTCTCCGGGTGTTGGCGCCGCTGGCCGAGGAGAAACGTACGGCAGTGCGCTTGCCAGGTCGTACAACGGTGCGAGTCGACATTGCGATCCAGACAACAGCAGGCTGTAGTTCTTGGCATGAGCGTCTGAATTCGCAATTGCCCAGTTGAAAACTATTGCATCGACAAATCGCTGAAGGTCGTCTTCGGGGGCAGACGACCGCGATCGAAGTAGACGAGCGATGTCGAATGCCGATGGCCCACCGTGATTCTCGTACTTCATCTCCGGCGGATGGCCGAGTGCCTGACACATGTCTTCCTGATGGACGCGAAGCAAGCCGTTGCCGAGGTCGATGCGGTCGAAGCGCGCGACGACAACGACCTGCTCACCGTCAAATGACCTAATTTCTGAGTCGGCAGCGACAAGGCCCACGGAACGGGCAAGTCGAAGCGTCAGGTGTTCGTTCACTTCGTGTTGTGGAAAGTGGTTCGCTGCCAATTTGATGATGTGAGTCGTCGGTGACGAGCCGTATGCGCGTCCCCATTTCCCGTCTGCAAAATGCAGGGCGAATTTTGACTGCGCGCCGGCCAACGAGAACTGGCCAGAGTTGCCATCGTGCAGCCAGCCTGCTGGATCATCCCTCAACGTGCGAATCCAATTGCCAACCTCGCGGTCGGACATCCATCGGACACCTCCTGAGGCGATCCCGGCCAATCGATCGTCGCGAACAAGTTGAACCGCGCCCGCACAGTCCTCGCCAACGTTTGCAAGTAGATCGAATGGCGTGTCCCGAGTTGCGAATTCCGCCGCCCACCGCGCACGCACGGCGTCGCTGTCGGGGAGGAGTCCGCTCAGGAATGACGAAACGCGTTTGCCCGAGTAGGAAGAGCTGGACAAAGGCATGCAGATCGATAGCGGTGTCGCGTTAGGTTCGTCGATGTACGCATCGTCATAAGTGAACGTCAAACGACCGCGTGCGCGATGAACAAGGCCAGCGTGTGCGCCGCCGATCAGTACATGGAGGCGAGCAATTCGGGTCGAGTCGACATTCATCCACGACTCCGTCGCAGAACTTCTTCCAAATCGATGTGTTGCACGGCGCGATGTGTGCGGGACTGAAGCTCTTGCGTGACCGCGCCAACCGAGAACTCGAGATCAAGAGCTCCGAGAATCGAAACAAGCGTGGTGAATGACGGATTGCCTTTGGCCAATTCCAGATTCGCGACTTGATAGCGCTGCACCCCGGCCGTCTCGGCGACCTGCTGCTGCGACAGGCCACGCTGGGTGCGAACCGCCCGCACGGTTCGTCCAATCTCACGTAAGGGAGCAAATTGACGCATAACAGGGCCTCATCGGGGTGAATTTGGGTCGAGTGCGACGCGATCGGTATCGAAAACAATACAACTCTTATTGTGTCGTATTCGATACACAATAGAGCGCCCTTGTGACGGACGCCCAAATGACACCGAGGTTGTTTCCTTCGCGGAAATGCCCTTTTAGACTTGCCGAGGCTGTTCGGACCCCCGAACTGCCGCGTCGGACAACCGACAAAGTGACAGGACCGTTACACGTGAGCAAAGTCATTCTTCTGCTAGTCGGAGCAATGTGGGCAGCCGTGCTGCTTCCGCCGTTGTTCCGCACGAAGTTCGACCGCCCCCAGTCGTCGGTAGATGTCTTCCGCCGCCAGCTCACCACGCTGCAGTACGGCGCCTACCCGCCGCAGCGTCCGGCCCCCGGCCAGCGCCCCGTTGCCGGTTACCCGATGCGCCAGATGGCCCGCCCCTTCGCGCCCACCCAGCAGCCCCGACGCGCACCCGCACCGCAGGCTCGTCGCGCACCCATCGTTCCGCAGCCCGGCGTGCGCACGCACCACACCACGTCGCACGGCATACCGCGCCCGGCCACCAACCTCTACGGAGTCTCGAACCGCGAACTCGTGCGCCGTCGCCGCCAGAACATCTTCAATGCGATCCTCGCCATCAACGTCGGCTCGCTCTTCCTCGCCTTCACCACCGGATCCACCCTCATGATCTGGGTGTTCGCTCTCGCGTTCCTCTCCTTCATTGGCTACTGCTACATGCTCGCCCAAATCCGTGCGCAGCAGGCCAGCCGCCGCTACCCGCGCAACTACTACCGCGCCGCGTAGGCCACTCGCGGGGAAGCGGGCGAACAGCCGCTTGTTACTCTCGCCCAAATGGCGCGAGAAAAGGACTGGGGCCCCAGCGGATACGACCGTGTCGTTGCCGATCGCTGGCTGTACGCAATCGGCGATCGCAATGCGGGCCTTGTCAAAGTTGGAATGGTCCTCGACGAGGAACGGCTGACGCCACGCCTCTCGGAAATTCGACGCAAGCACCAAACTCGCCAACTCGAAATGCTCGCTCGGTCAGTCGTTCCCGATGTGAACCACGAAGAGGTCGAGCACGTCGAGTCGACGGCTCGTCTGTGGCTGACCCGCGCACGGGGCTTCTCGTTCATCGGGGAAGTTGACTGGCTGGCCGCACCCAACGAGTACGACTTCGCATTGATGCAGGAACACCTGAGCGAAGCGATCGCGGCCGCAATCGC
>JBEBAF010000059.1:0-7498 GCA_041159045.1 Actinomycetota bacterium | reverse complement strand
GGCGGCACGGTGGTGAAGGCCGACGCAGTCGAAGGCGATCCGGTGACACTGATCGAGGTGGCGCCGATTACATGGTTCGGCAGCGGCCCGCAGGCGAACGCTTACGCGGAGAATCTCGTCTATGGAAAGCGCGACGATTGGAAGCTCCCGTCGGCGTCCGAGTTGTTGTCGATGCGCGCGTCACGAGCGCTCTTCGCTTGTGCAAAGGGCACCTTCTGTACGAATGGATTTGCAAATGCCCCGTACTGGTTCGGTGGTGCAGCCGGAGCAGCAGGCATCGTCGACTTCGCAGGGAAGTCAGCTCCCGCTGCTCCTTTGCCCAACACCAATTACCGCGTTCGGCCGGTGCGCGTGATCTCGATGCTGAACGACATTGCAGGCCCCGAACCCACAGTGATGCCAACCGGAGGGTTCGATCCACAGCAATGAACCGCTCGTCCGTCTTTCGTTTGGGTTTCGTCGCCGCGCTGGTGGCTTCGACGTTGGCTGCCTGCGGTTCGTCCGACTCACGAGACCGCAACGTTGCCGAACTGAAGGGGTGCGCACAAGGAGGTGCGTGTCAGGTTGGCGACATTGGGCCGGGCGGCGGACTCGTGGTCATCGGTGCCACCGAGCCGGGTGTGGAGATGTGGGAAGTCGCTCCGTTGAACGGTTACGGCACGTACCTCGATGCCATCGGTCAGTTGGATGATCTGAATTTCGGCGATGTCAACGGCTGGACACTTCCGGCGGCAAACGTGAACGAAAGCATCCGTAACCAACTCACGGGCTTCGCATGCGCCGACGACACGGACTGTGCAACGCAGTTCGGCGATGCAACGTATTGGACGTCCGACACGCAGGACGGCAAGCACGTGGTCGTTTCCTTCGCGGATGGCTCGACATCAGTCGCCGACGACGACGCAACACATTTCATCCGCCCGGTTCGCAGTTTCCAAATGGTGCCCGTCGATGCCGAGACCACGCTTCCTTCAACGACGATCGAAGACACCACTTTGCCGGACGAGGTTCAGGCAGAAGAATCGACCACGACCGCGGCGGAATCGACGACATCACTCGAGGAATCCACAACGTCGATAGAGACCACAACATCGATAGAGGAATCCACAACGTCGGTTGTGGCTGAATCAAGCACCACGACCGAGCCCGACCAAACCGTCGCTGACGACGGTGTATGTGCAGCGGGCGGCACCTGCGAAGTGGGCGACATCGGACCGGGTGGGGGCATCGTCTTTTATGCATCGGTTGCTCCATTCAGCGTTCCCGGGTCGGCCTGCGAAGCCGAGTGTCACTATCTGGAAGCGGCACAGGCGGCGGCTGAGTTCTCCGCTGCCTCGTCCTGCGACGATCAGAGCATTCCTGCGACGATCGGTACTTCATCGATAGGTGCGGGTTTTGCAAACACCGAGGCAATCGCTCAAGCGTGTGGCGACACATACGTGGCGGCCACGGGCGCTCGGGCGTACCGCGGCGGTGGGAAGAACGACTGGTATCTCCCGTCTCTGGCCGAGCTGCAAGCGATGGTGAAGCGACGCAGCATGCTGCGGGGACTCCTGGGTTTCGCGTGGAGCTCCACCCAAAGCGCCCCTCGCGAAACGGAATGGGGAAGTCTCGTCGCCACGACTGTTGGTATCGACCCCACCTCGGGTGAGCAAAGCCTGGTCGCTCACGAAGTGAGGATCGTTCGGCCCATTCGCGTATTCGGCGGATCACCAGATGCGGCCACAACGACCACTGCGGTCGTCGCCACGAGCTCTCCGACGACGGTCGCGCCGACTCCCGGACAATCGTGCGCAAAGGGTGGACAGTGCGCCGCCGGTGACCGAGGGCCGGGCGGTGGCATCGTTCTGCTTGCCGATGCGTACGACTCCGATTCCGTGACGCTCTTCGAGGTTGCTCCCACGACGTGGTTCGCGAATGTGAAGAACGCGAGCGATGCGGTTGGACGGATGCGACTCGGTGGATTCGGTGACTGGCGGATGCCCACGTACAGCGAGTTGGCTGCGATGCGAGCAGGACGAAGCGACTTCAGATGCGCGAAGGCGTACCCGTGCATCACCGGTTTCGCGAATGCGAAGTACTGGGGTGTCAGTGACACGCTGGGAAGCGGGGTATTGGACTTCTCTTCGCCGACCACGTCACCGTCGAAAGCTCTTGCGAACGAACTGCACTACGTGCGGCCTGTGCGCACGATCGAAGTCGTCCAACAGGTTCAGGGTCAGCTCGTGCCCGTCGAGGTTCAGCCAACGGTGGCGAATTGATGAAGCGTCGTCTTGGTCTTCTTGCGGTCGCGGTCGGCTTGGTGGCCTCGGTCGCCGCATGTGGCTCGTCATCCGACTCGCGTGACCGCAACGTCGACGCGGGTTTCCTCTGTTCGCAAGGGGGATTCTGCAACATCGGAGACACCGGCCCGGCCGGCGGAATCGTGTTCGTTGCAGGGTTGAAAGCCGGTGACACGGCCTGGGAAGCGGCACCGTTGAACGGCTTTGGCGACTACGGCGATGCCGATGCAATGACCTCGACCCTTGAGTTCGGCGGTCTCGGAGGCTGGGTCCTTCCGAGCGTCGACAACCTCAATGCCATACGCGCGCAAAACTATCTTTTCGCCTGCCCCCAGGACACTGACTGTCCGCAGGGTTTTCCGGAAGGCACCTATTGGACGTCCGATGCAAGTGAGTCCGGGGCGAAGGTTGTGTCTTTTGAGACGGGTGAGGTTTCGGCTGCAGGTCTCGACAACCAAAATTTCTACCGACCAGTCAGGCCGATCCAAGTCGGTACCGCAGTTGCCGCAGTGACAACATTTGCGCCGACGACCACAGATGAGGCGACATCGACATCGACATCGACATCGACAACCACGACGACAACGACGACGACAGTGGCGCCGACCACAACGATGACAACAGTTGCGCCGACCACAACGTCGACTACGTCGACAACCTCGACCGTTCGTTCCACGACAACGTCAGTAGCTTCCGTGTCGTGCGCAAATGGCGGAACGTGCGCGATCGGTGACATTGGGCCCGGCGGTGGGATCGTGTTCTACGTTGCCGACGAGTACTTCAAGTCCATTGGCTCGGACTGCGAAGCCAAGTGCCGCTACCTCGAGATCACACAGACCGACCTCTCAACCTCAAGTCCGTGGGTTACTGCAGCTGCCGTGTGTTACGGAGAAAGTTCCGATGCCGGCAGGTCACCGTGTACCTGGAACAACAGCATCTATCCCGGATCCGGAAACCAACAGCGGGCGCGCGAGGCGTCGGCTGCAATCGGAATGGGGATGGCCAATACGAAGCAGATCTACCTTCGTCTCACCACCGTCGGGAAGGTTTCGCCAACCGATTACGCGGCAGGTTACGCGGAAACGTATTCGAGCCAAGGAAAGTCCGACTGGTTCCTGCCCTCGAAGGACGAGCTGAACGAGGTGCAGAAGCAGAGCACCAAGATTCCGGGAATCAGGGTCAACACGAATCAAAGTGCTTCGACGTATCAGAGTTCCACGGAAATGACGGCGTTCTACTCGTGGGCTCAGACCATGTCGACGGGATTCGCGTCGAACGTGAACAAGACGGCCGGCTACCGCGTGAGGGCGATTCGAGCCTTTGCCCCGACCAAGAACTCGTCGGACGGTGCGTCGTCGGACGATGGCGAGAAAGACAACTCCGACTCCTAGCCCATCCAAGATTCCCGACCCTTCCAGGATGAAGTGTGGTAACTCGGCCGAGTTCGGGTTTCTCGAGTGGTCACGATGTATTCGTACGAAAAGCGAATAATTTTTCCAACAAAGGGGCAATTGACTCTGGGGAGTGAAACGAACGACGCGCGGAGTTCTTCCCATACCGTTCGTCGTTCCCGTTGCTCTCGGTCTGCAGTTTCTTGCAGTTGGAGTTGGCCGCGACGTCGACGCTTCGGGAATCGCGGCATGTCCCGATGACGCCGGACGTGGCGGCGCAACGGCCGTGCTCGCCTCGGCCACGCAAGGTGGAAACGGATGCGCGGTCGTCGACATCGATGGCGACCTCACCACGTTCGTCTACACGGGCGCGCTGCAAACCTGGACGGTGCCGTCGGGTGTCACGTCGGTCAGGGTTCACCTCATCGGAGCCGGTGGCGGTGGCGGACGCAGTGGTACCTCTGCGTACGGCGGAGGAGGCGGGTACGCAACGGGGATCCTCGGCGTGAGTGCAGGACAAACGTTCGACGTCATCGTCGGCGGTGGGGGCATTCGTCAGTGCACCGGTGACGTCCCCGCGCTGAACAATGTCGATGCACGTCGCAATTTTTCATTCGGAGGCGGCGCATCGGGGAATGGCTCGGCCGCGTACGACTGCACGTTCGCGGCCGGAGGCGGTCGCAGCGCGATCCGCATCGGCGGAACGTCGTCCGACATCGTGACCGCAGGAGGCGGCGGAGGCGGCGGATACAACGGGGCCGGCGGGGCCGGGGGAGGCCTCGTCGGGTCGACCGGAGGTGGCACCGGAGGCACCGGAGGATCTCAGAGCGACGGTGGAGCGACGGCTTCACCCGAACCCGGCGTCGCCGGCGTTCAGTACGCGGGTGGTTGGGCTGGTTTCAGCAACTCCGCACTAAACGCCGCATCCGAGGCGGGCGGCGGCGGTGGTGGTTACTACGGCGGCGGAGCGGGCGGCGACAACGGTGGTGGTGGCGGTGGTTCGAGTTTCCTCGGAACGTTGACCGACGCATCGACGGTTGCCGGGTCGGGTCGTGAAGCGGGCGTCGATCCGCCCGTCAAGACAACTTCTCCGTCGGTCCCCACGCGCGTCGACATCGGAGCTACTGCGCAGGTGACGCCGGGTGTGTGGACCCACGTCGGCGAGTCGACCTACCAGTGGCAACAATCGTCCGACAACGTCACCTTCACCGATGTGACGGGTGCAACCGGCACCATTTTCGTACCCGACAGCGCGGGGTACATCAGGGTCGTCGAGACACGCAAGAACTTCCTCGGATCGGTCGCTGCTCATTCGAACGTCGCAACGGTCGCCGACACCTCGTTGTCGGCTCTCGCCGTTTCGGCCGGCGTGCTGACGCCCGCTTTCACCGCCGCGCAGCGCACGTACTCGGTGTCCGTTCCATTTCGAACGAAGTCGGTGAAGTTGACGCCCGTTGCCGCCGCAAACAATGCAACCGTCAGGATCGACGGAGTCGCCGTGCCGGCGGGGTCTTCTTCGGGCGACGTCGATCTCGTGACCGGCGCCAATGCGATCGCTGTGGTCGTGTCCGTCGGACCGTCGTCGACAACCACCACCGTCTCTGTTGTGCGGGCCGCTGCGCTCGTGCCGGGTCGGCCCACGATCGACGACGTCACGGCGGGTGACGGATCGATCACCGTGTCTTTCACTTCGCCGAGCGACGATGGCGGCGACGACATCACGTCCCACGAGTACTCGCTCGATGGTCAGACATGGGTGACGGTCAACGGCAACGGAAACGGAAAGTTCCTCATCTCCCGTCTGACGAACGGAACACCCGTGTCGGTGCAGTTGCGTGCGGTGAATTCTGCGGGTGCGGGAACGGCATCCGTCTCGCGTTCCGTCGTACCTGTTGCACCAACGACGACCACCGTCTCGACGGTTGCACCAACGACAACGCCGACAAGTTCGACAACGTCATCCGTCGTGACCTCAACTGCCGTTGCCGCGGACTCGCTTCGTGGATCGGCGAGGCGAGCGGCAACCACGACGACGCAACTGCCGGTGGTCGATTCGACGATCGTCGAAACAACTCGAACGACCGTGGTCCCCGTCGCGACCACGCCTTTCACGACCGACGCACCAACCACCACGACGACGATTCCCGAGGTCGTGCCCACGACGAGTGTTGCGACGCCCGTCGGGAAGAGGCTCGTACTCGTCCCGCACATCAAGGAGGGGCAGGTGGCGGCGGGAAGCGCGGTCGAGGCGAAAGCCGAAGGCCTTGCCCCGAACACCCCGGTGATTCTCGAACTGCACTCACAGGTGCGTGTCCTCGGCCAGCAGGCCGCAGCGTCCGACGGATCGGCCGCTTTCGACGTTCAACTCCCGGCGGATGTCGAGTCCGGAGCGCACATGTTGGTATTGCGTGGTACGTCACCCGACGGTTCGCCGATTGCGGCAGTGGCACCCTTTCTCGTGGGCGACGATGGCGTCGTCGACAAAGTGTTGCCGGTGTCGGTCGGAACAACGGTGCCCGACCAATCGAAACTGGCGCGGATGACGACAGCCGGCGCGACTCCCTACGACCCGGAATCCGATTTCTCGGGCGTGGCGGCATTGGCCGCGGCTGCGGTTGTCGTGATGGGAATCGCCAGTGGTGGTAGCGGTGGTGGATCGAAGCGGTCTTCCGATGATGGGGGAAATTCGGACGCGTCATCGAACGAGCCCGAACGAACCGACGGACCGCCGGACCGCGACGAGACATCGGAAGGGTCGCTTTCATCGGCCGATGCCAAATACCTCGATGTTGTCGGGACCGAAAGCGAATCGTGGGGGGATAGAAGCATTCTTTGGCGCGCGCCGGGCTGGGGGATCATCCGCGGGTTCCTCGGTCGTCTCGTGCGTTGTTTCGACGACAAGTCGACGCTCATCGTTCGTTTGTTGCAGGACGGTGCGTGGGTGCGGGCCGCTTTCGGCAGCCTCGGAATCCTTCCGTGGCTGATCGGCATCGTCCTCGGCGTCGCATCGGCAGTCGACGTCGACTCCATGGCGTTGCCGCCCACTTCCGGCTTCGTCGTCGCCATCGTTTCCCTTGCGTTCGTCGATGCGCTCGCGGGAGCCCTCGCGTGGCTCGCCTTTTCATTGATCGTGATCGGGAGTGGAAACGTCAGCTCGTGGTTCGACGTGCGGACGTTGTTGGGTCTGGGTGTCCTCTACGCCTGTTTGCCGATCATCGGTGCCGCGATTCGACCGATCGTGCGCAACATGGACGGCAGTCGCGACGACCTCATGCAGCGTGTCGGCGATTACGTGATGATGCCCGTGTTCCTCGGGTACGCGGCAGCATCGGTGTACGGTGCGTTGAACGGATTGAGTGGTCTCGAAGTAGTTTCACCGACTGCAACGAACTTGCTGAGAAACGTCTGCTTCGGTGTCGTGGTCGGTCGACTGTTGGTCGAAGACGCCTCGACTCGTTTGTTTCCCCGTCGGCGTGCCGACGCCGCGTTGAAAGCCGAGCGAGGCACCGGCGCGGTGGTGGCGCACGTCAACGTTCTCGTTCTTTGGGCCGTCTTTTTGTTGACGGCTGCGCCGTATTTCGGACTCGGTTGGCGTACGTGGCTCATTGTCACGCTGATGTCAGTGGTGCCTTTGGCGAAGATCCACAAGGGTTCGTTGCCGAACGTCGCGGCCCTTCATCGTTGGTTCCCTCGCGGAATTCTCAGGGCAACCATCCTGCTGTTCGTCGGGGCGTACTTCGGTCGATGGATTCATGACGTTGCGGGCAATCCCGCGGACGCACGAACACTTGCACCGTTCCTCATGTTGCCGGGCATCGTCATCGG
>JBEBAF010000058.1:0-16019 GCA_041159045.1 Actinomycetota bacterium | reverse complement strand
CCCTGCAGGGTCACCTCGGTTGCGCCCATTGCCGCGGCATCGGCAGCACGCTGAGCGATGTCGTCGAGAGTCAACAGATAGGGCGTGCCGCGCAGGTTCAGCGACAGCTTGCCCTTGGCGAATCCGCAGAATCGACACTTGAACGTGCAGACGTTCGTGTAGTTGATGTTGCGATTGTGAACCCACGTGACGACGTCGCCGACCGTTTCCTTGCGTAGTTCGTCGGCGAACTCGGCGATTGCGTTGACTTCGCGACCACGCGCGCGGAACATGCGAACGATTTGGTCTTCGTCGGGTAATTCACCCTTGCGAACCCCCGCGAAGATCTCGGCGAGCTCGTTCGAAACTTTTGCGGCGCCGGGAATGAGTGTCGGAGCCGGATTCGTTGCGCCCGAATACCACTGCGACGACTTGTGGCCGACCAACACGACTTCGGCGCCGTCTTGCACCACGTCGGCCGCGGTCACTTTCTCGGGCCACACCGAACCCGGGTCGTCGCGCCCGAGGTATTCGGCATCGCTGCGGTCTTGCACGGCGAAGCGCAGTTCGGGTGCCAACCATTCGTCGGGACGCGAAACGTATTCGGGATAGATGGTGAGGCGCGGTGCGAGCTCGAAGCCGCGTTCGTTGCTCGCCGTGCGCAACAGATCGAGAGCCGGCCAGGGACGTTCGGGATTCACGTGATCGGCCGTGACAGGGGAGACCCCGCCCCAATCGTCGATACCTGCGTCGAGCAGCACGCCGAAGTCGTCGGAAAGATTCGGCGGAGCTTGCAGATGGATCGTGTCGGGAAGAATCAGTCGCGCGACCGCAATCGACCACATGTATTCGTCATGCGGGCATGGCGCCGCGTTCTGCATGCCGGTGCGGGGCTTGGGCAGGAAGTTCTGCACGATGACTTCCTGTACGTGTCCGTGCCGTTCGTGCGATGCTGCGATGGCAAGGAGCGCGGCGATGCGGTCTTCGCGGGTTTCGCCGATGCCCACGAGGATGCCGGTGGTGAACGGAATGCGAAGTTCGCCCGCCCACTCCAGCGTGTCGAGGCGACGTTGCGGGACCTTGTCGGGCGCACCGCGGTGACACGCAAGATCGTCACGCAACGTTTCGACCATCATTCCCTGCGACGGTGAAACCGGACGCAACATTTCGAGTTCGTCTTTGTAGAGAGCGCCCGCGTTGGCGTGTGGAAGGAGTCCCGTTTCGTCGAGCACCAGCTTCGCCATGTCGTGCACGTAGTGAACAGTGCTGTCGTAGCCGTTCGCCTTCAGCCAGTTCGCGGCGACTTCATAGCGCAGTTCGGGTCGTTCGCCGAGGGTGAACAACGCCTCGTGGCATCCGTTCCGCGCGCCTTCCTGCGCGATGCGCAGAACCGCGTCGGCGGTGAGGTAGGGGTTCTCGAGCCGTGCCGGAGGTTGGGCGAAGGTGCAATAGCCGCACGTGTCGCGGCACAGCATCGTGAGGGGAATGAACACCTTGGGCGAGTATGTGACGCGTGAACCGAACAGCGCGTCACGGCGCGCGGCGGCCAACGACAACAGATCGTGGAGTGGAGTGGAGAGAAGAGTCTCGGGCGCGATGCGCTGGGACGACATGAAGGAACCTCGCTGAGGATCGACTTGGATGTGATTGCCAGCGCTAGACGGAACCAACCGGGAGCAAGAAATCCGGCCGACCCCTAGATGTCGAGCAGTGTCAGGGTAGCCGAACGGTCAGCGATGCAACGCAGTGAAGAGCGCGCGCACGTTGTGGCTGCTCATGGGCAGGCGATGTCCGGTGCGGCTGATGAAGCCCAATTGCACGCCCGTACCGGGGTCGAGAACCGTGAAGAGTTGTTCGTGACCGTCGTGGTCGACGATGACGTCGGTGAGCAGGGGGACCCCTGTCGCCGCAAGCGCCTGCTGGGTGAAGCCGGCATTGAGAACTTCGATGGCGATGTGCTGGACACCCGAGCCGTATTCGTCGAGGTGGGCTTTCACGGCCGGGTCGTCACCCGCACCGAGCAGAACGACGGTGACTCCACCGGCCTCGGCAAGGAACATCGCGGGATCGTCGGTTGGTTCGATGCGGAAACCCATCTGCGCAAAGAAGTCACGCGCGGCATCGATGTCGGCGACGGCGACGACCACGTGATCGATGCGGCAGGCAACGGTGTCGAGTGCCGATGCGCCGTTGGGTGCGGCAGATTTCACCGGTGCAGCTTCCGGACGATCGATCGCAACTTCGATGCGGTGTGTTTCCGACAGCAGTGTGCGGAAGATCTGTTCGGCAAAGTCGGCATCGATGCCCTTGTCGATCGACCATTGGCGACGAGTGGTCAGTACCTGTCGAACGCGATCGGGTTGGATGATCGACGTGGCATTCTTCGACTTCACATCGGCAACGCGACGGCAGACGTCGAGACGTCGGGCGAGAAGTTCGACGATGCCGCGGTCGATTTCGTCGATTTCGTTGCGCAGTGCGTTCAGGTCTTCGTTGCTCATTGGCAAGCCGTCACTTGGCATGCGGCTCGATGAGCCGTTCGATGTGCTTGGCGAGAACGTCCATCTCGATGTTCACTCGGTCGCCCGTGCGACGAACACCGAGTGTGGTGACGTCCGCGGTGTGCGGGATGACGGCCACGTCGAAAGTGTCGTCGCTGAGATTGAACGCAGTGAGGCTGATGCCGTCGACCGTGACGGAACCTTTCTCGACGAGGTAGCGCATGAGTTGGCGAGGAATGCGCACACGCAGATCGGGTGCCGGGTTCACGACCGTGCCGACTCCATCGACGTGTCCGAGCACGATGTGGCCACCGAGTCGTTCGCCGAGTGCCATGGGCCGCTCGAGGTTGACCCTGGCTCCAGCCTCGACATCGGAGAGATTCGTGCGCGAATAGGTTTCGTCGCTGACCTCGGCCTCCCACCAGTCGGCTCCGGACGCCACAAGTGTGAGGCAGCAACCGTTCACCGCGATTGACGCCCCCATGTCGCTGCCGTCGAGAACCGTACGGGCGTTGATGCGCAGGCGTGATCCGTTGCGCGAGGCGACGGTTCCCAATTCTTCGACGATCCCCGTGAACACGCGCCAACCCTAACCGCGGCGGGGTTGGGGGAGCCCGAACGTTTCCGTAGCCTGAGGGGGTCCGTCGAGGCCACACCTTCGTCGGATGCCGAGGACATTCGCCCGCGGCGACCCACCAGCACCCCTCGGGGTGTGTCTACGAAAAGTGAGGCATCCATGCCGGAGACATCCAGCAAGCAGACCACCATTGCCGCTCACCAGCAGCACGGCACCGACACCGGTTCTCCCGACGTTCAGATTGCGCTCCTCACCGACCGCATCAATCAGTTGACCGAGCACCTGAAGACCCACCCGAAGGATCACCACTCACGTCGTGGACTTCTCATGTTGGTTGGTCGTCGTCGCCGCATGCTCGACTACGTGCGCGACCGTGACATCCAGCGCTACCGCGATCTCATCGCCAAGCTCGGCCTGCGCCGCTGACCTCCGGTTCGGGCATCCGCCGATTCCAAGGGTGCCCGAACCACAATAGGAATGACACCGAAGCATCCGTAGCGTCGGTTGTCAGTCGCCGAACCCGTGGCCCGATTGCGTCGGGGGCTACGAGATTGCCGACTGGGAACCGACACAAGCTCCGGTGTCGAACACGCCCCACCCGCAGACGGGTTGGGCCTCACGAAGATCCGCCGAGGAGGCGGGTCCCAACATAAGGAGCAAACGTATGGCTGACGCCATTCGCGTATCCGGTGCCGTTTCAGGTACCGACAAAATTCTCGTTTTCGAGACGGGCAAGCTTGCCCAGCAATCACAGGGTGCCGTTGTTGCAAGTTTGGGCCGCACCACGGTGCTGTCCACGGCAAATGCCGCCAAGTCGGTTCGTGACGGAATCGACTTCTTCCCGTTGACCGTCGACGTCGAAGAGCGTGCGTACGCCGCAGGAAAGATTCCCGGTGCGTTCTTCCGTCGTGAAGGTCGCCCCACCGAGCTGGCGATCCTCACGTGTCGTCTCACCGACCGTCCGCTGCGTCCGGCATTCCCCGATGGCTACCGCAACGAAACGCAGATCGTTCTCACGATTCTCGGTGCCGACCAAGAGAACCCGCACGACATCTTGTCGATCAACGCTGCTTCGGCGTCGTTGATGATCAGCGGCATTCCCTTCGAGGGCCCCATCGGCGCCGTGCGCGTTGCGTTCTCGACTTCGGGCGAATGGATTCCTCATCCGACTTTCGAAGAGAGCGAATCAGCAACTTTCGAATTGGTCGTTGCGGGTCGCGAACTCGAAGACGGCGACGTCGCCATCATGATGGTCGAAGCCGGTGGAACCGAGAAGAGCTTCACCTACTACGCCGAAGGTGCACCGAAGGTCAACGAACCCGTCTTGGCCGGCGGCCTCGAGGCATCGAAGAAGTGGATCAAAGAGTCCATCGCGCTGCAGCGTCAGCTCGTGGCCAGCGTCATCGCCACCAAGGGCGCGATCGAGCCCCTGGCGTACACACCGGTTCTCGACTACAGCGACGAAGTTTTTGCAGCAGTCGAGGCTTCCGCAACCACCAAGCTCGCACCGGCCGTGCGTATTTCGCTGAAGAGCGAGCGCAACGAAGCAATCGACAAGGCAACTGCCGAAGCGCTTGCAGAACTGTGCGGCACCTCCGACGCGCCCGGTCGCTTCGCCGGCCAGGAAAAGGCCGTGAAGGAAGCAGTACGTAGCCTCACGAAGAAGCTCGTCCGCAAGCGCATCGTCGAAGAGGGCTTGCGCATCGATGGTCGCGGACCCCGCGACATCCGCGCGCTGTCGTCGGAAGTCGGCATTCTGCCGACCGCACACGGCACCGGACTTTTCCAGCGCGGCGAGACCCAAGTTATGAACGTGTGCACGCTCGCGATGCCGCGCATGAACCAGATGCTCGACACGCTCACCCCCGACACCGAAAAGCGTTTCATCCACCACTACAACATGGCTCCGTGGGCCAACGGTGAAACGGGTCGCGTGGGTTCGCCCAAGCGTCGCGAAATCGGTCACGGCGCACTCGCCGAGCGCGCGCTGTTGCCGGTGGTACCCAGCCAGGAAGAGTTCGCCTACACCATTCGTTTGGTCAGCGAAGTTCTCGCGTCGAATGGCTCCACGTCGATGGGTTCCGTTTGCTCGTCAAGCTTGTCGTTGATGGACGCTGGCGTGCCGATCAAGGCTCCCGTTGCGGGTATCGCCATGGGTCTGGTGTTCGCCGAAGGCAAGTACACCACGCTCACCGACATCCTCGGTGCAGAAGACGCATTCGGCGACATGGACTTCAAGGTTGCCGGCACGGCCGATGCGGTCACCGCTCTGCAGCTCGACACCAAGATCGACGGCATTCCGGCCGACGTTCTTGCTGCTGCTCTCGACCAGGCCAAGGAAGCCCGTCTGGCGATTCTCGAGGTCATGAACCGCGCAATCGCCGCACCGCGTGCCGATGTCGCCGAAACCGCGCCGAAGATCGTGTCGTTCACGATTCCGCTCGACAAGGTCGGTGAAGTCATCGGCCCGAAGGGCAAGGTCATCAACACGATCCAGCAGGAAACGGGTGCCGACATCGCAATCAGCGACGACGGCGCAGTCGGCATCGTCACCATCGGTTCGCCCGATTCGGTGAAGGTGAACGATGCCCGCGAGCGCATCATGAACATCGTCCAGCCCCCGACGGCAGATCTCGGTGCCGTGTACAAGGGCCGCGTCGTGTCGATCACCAAGTTCGGCGCATTCGTCAACATCCTTCCCGGACGCGATGGTCTCGTGCACATTTCGAAGCTCGGCAAGGGCAAGCGCATCAACAACGTCGAAGACGTGCTGCAGCTCGGCGACGAGATCGAAGTTCGTGTCGACGACATCGACGACAAGGGCAAGATCAGCCTCACGCCGGTCGGCGAGGGTTACGAGAATGTCGCTTCCGACGAAGGCGATGCTCCTCGCGAGCGTCGTCCCCGCGAGGATCGCGGAGATCGTGGTGGACGTCGTGATGACCGCGGCGGGCGCGGCGAGCGTCGTTCGTCGAAGTCCGACGACGAAGGCGACGACGCGGTGTCGGTCAGCTTCGAAGACGAATTCGAAAGCGAACTGTCCGAGCAGCTCGGCGACCTCGGTCCCGGCCGTGACTCGGGTCGTCGCAACGGTGGTCGTCGCCACCGCTGATCCGCGTTCGCACAAAGCGATTCGATTCACGACCCCGACCGACTACGGTCGGGGTCGTGGCGATTTCGGGTGGAAATTCTCAACGTCTTCGGGTTGGTGTCGTTGGTGCAGGCGGGCGTATGGGCGCCACGGTGTGCGACGCGGTGCAAGCCGATGCAGATTTGGAACTTGTCGCAGCGGTCGACCCGGTGCACGCCGGAACTGTGGTTCACGGCATCACGATTGCGGCAGAACTGAAGGCACTCGCCGACGCGAAGTGCGACGTCGTCGTCGACTTCACCGTGGCGGCTGCTGCGCGCAGCACCTTGCCGTGGCTTGCACTGCACGGGATTCACGCCGTAGTCGGTACCACGGGTTTCTCCGATGACGACTTGGCTTCGTTCAAGGCGGCTTTCACGTCGAGCAATTGTCTGATCGCGGCGAACTTCGCGATCGGTGCGGTGTTGATGATGAAGTTCGCCGAGCAGGCCGCCCCGTATTTCGAAACCGCCGAGATCATCGAGCTGCATCACAATGCGAAAGCCGATGCGCCGAGTGGCACCGCCGTCGTGACCGCCCAGCGCATGGCTGCGGCAAGTTCGGAATGGGCAGATGACCCCACGAAGCACGAGGTGTATCCGGGTGCGCGAGGTGGTGAAGGGCCTGCGGGCATTCGCATTCACGCGGTGCGCATGGTCGGAATGACTGCCCACCAGGAAGTGATTCTCGGCGGTGCGGGTCAGACGTTGACCATTCGCCACGACAGCTTCGACCGCGTCAGTTTCATGCCGGGTGTCGTGCTTGCGTGCAAGAAGGTCGGAGTGAAGCCCGGCCTCACACTGGGCCTCGATGAAATCCTCTGAGTCAGCCCTGTTCGGGGTTTGATTCGTCGTTCACGGGTGGTTCGAGTGGTCGGCGCTTGCGGGTCTGGAGAAGCGACACCGCGAAGAGCGCGATGACCACCCACCATTGGTAGCGCTCGATGGCTTTGAGGAACGACCTCACCTGATCTTCGAAGATGTCGCCACCAATGCGCAGCACGATCAGCTTGGCGACGATGCCAACCGAAATGAACGTGATGAAGGCGCTGAATCTCATGCGTCGATGACCAACGAGCACGCACACCACGTTGCTGCCCGGCATGAGTGCAACTGCGAGCCAACCCGCACGTTCGACTGCTCGTTCGGTCCACCGGTACACCGCAGGAAGTTCTCCGACGTTGTCTTCGACCCAGCGGACGGTGCGGTCGCCGTACCAGCGGCCGACGAAGTACAAGGCGATGCCTGCGGCGAGGATGCGGAGAAAGCCGATCACGAAATAAGGCAGCGGCGAAGTGAAGGGCACCGAACCGAAGAGATTTCTGTTGCGGGAAGAGAGCGTGAGAACGAACAACGGATGCTCGTCGACGAGTGCCGGCCCGATGTTCGAGCCGATGGTTCCGCAGATGAAAAGAAGCGAGGTCGCGGCGAGAACGGCTTTGCGCACGGAGGCAACCTAACGCACCGCTCCGTTCGGACCTTGATCACGGTCTGACTACTCTTGCGGGCATGCGGGGATTGATGCAGGACACGCCGTTGTCGATCGTTCACTTGTTCGACCGTGCAGAGAAGTACCACCGAGACAAGACGGTCACCACGTCGACCCCCAGGGGTAAAGAGCGCGTGACGTACGGCGAATGGGCCGCACGCACGCGCCGACTCGGTGGCGTGCTCGACGATCTGGGGATTTCAGGCGACGGCCGTGTGGCCACCTTTGCATGGAACACCCAACGCCACCTCGAGTTGTACTTTGCCGCGCCCTGCACCGGTCGTGTGCTGCACACGTTGAACATCCGTCTGTTTCCCGAACAATTGACCTACATCGTCAATCACGCGAACGATGAGGTGATTTTTGCCGACAAGTCTTTGCTCGGTCTGTTGTTGCCGTTGTTCCCGACGTTCGGATGCGTGAAGCATCTCGTCGTCATGGATGACGCGCCCGGTGACATGCCCTCGCTGCCTGGCGTACAGGTGCACGATTACGAAGCACTTCTCGCAAAGGCTTCGCCGGTCGAGTTCCGGGTCGATGACGAGAACCTCGCCGCAAGCATGTGTTACACGAGCGGCACCACGGGCAATCCGAAGGGCGTGGTGTACAGCCACCGCAGCACTTACCTGCACACGATGGGCGCGATGACCGTCGACAGCCTGGGTGCTCGTGAAAGCGACGTCATCCTCCCGGTCGTGCCGATGTTTCATGCGAATGCGTGGGGCCTTGCGCACGCTGCCGTTGCCGCGGGCTCGAGCCTCGTGATGCCCGGCCCCGACCTGTCCGGCAAGGCGATTGCCGACCTCATCGTCGACGAGAAGGTCACGGTGGCCGCGGGCGTGCCGACCATCTGGATGGGCGTTCTGCCCGAGTTGAAGGGTCGCGACACGTCTGCTCTGCGGGCGATTCCGTGTGGTGGCTCGGCCGTTCCGAAGGCACTGAGCGAGGCCTATCGAGTGCAAACCGGTCTGCCGATTCTGCAGGCATGGGGGATGACCGAAACCAGCCCCATCGCCTCGACCTGCACGCTCAGTGCGGCTGATCGATTGTTGCCCGACGACGAACAGGCCGAACTTCGTACCACGGTGGGCCAAATCAACTTTGGCGTCGAGTGCCGCGTGGTCGAACCCGACACCACCAACCCCGTGCCGTGGGACGGCGAGACGAGCGGTGAATTGCAGTGTCGCGGGCCGTGGATTGCTGCGACGTATTACGACGACGAGCGCGCCGGCGAAAGTTTCACGGCCGATGGTTGGTTGCGCACCGGGGACGTGGCGACGATGGATGCAAACGGGCGCGTGCGATTGGTCGACCGTACGAAGGACCTCATCAAGAGCGGCGGAGAATGGATTTCGTCGGTCGATGTCGAGAATGAGCTGATGGCTCACCCCAAAATCAAAGAGGCCGCCGTGATCGGCGTTCCGCACCCCAAGTGGGCCGAGCGTCCGTTGGCATGCATCGTTCCGAAAGAGGGCGAAACCCTGTCGAAGGAAGACGTCATCGAGTTCTTGGTGCCGCGTCTCGCAAAGTGGCAGTTGCCCGACGACGTGGTTTTCATCGACGAAGTTCCGAAGACAAGCGTCGGGAAGTTCTCGAAGAAGACTCTGCGCGACCGCTTCGCCGACTACGTGTTGCCAACCGCGTAGTTTGTTCGCCGATCAGCGGCGGAACGTGCGGCTGAGGAATTCCTGAGTTCGTACTTTCGTCGGAGAGTCGAGTACCTGTTCCGGCTTGCCGGACTCGTGAACGCTGCCCTCGTGGAGGAAGCACACCGTGTCGGCAATGTCGCGGGCGAAATTCATCTCGTGTGTGGCCATCAGCATGGTCATTCCGGATTCGCGAAGTTCTGCAATCAGATCGAGCACTTCACCAACGAGTTGGGGGTCGAGCGCCGCCGTGACCTCGTCGAGCAACAGCACTTTTGGTTTCAGGGCCACGGCGCGGATGATTGCGACGCGCTGTTGTTGTCCGCCGGAGAGCTGTTCGGGATAGGCCCGCGCCTTGTCGCCGAGGCCGAACCGTGACAACAACTCCATGGCCGAAGCTTCGGCGTCTGCCTTGGGCACGTTGGCTGCGTGGGTGAGGGCGAGTGTGACGTTGCGGAGAACGTGCATGTGCGGAAAAAGGTTGTAACTCTGGAACACCAAGCCGATTTGGCGGCGCGCGATGTTCGCATCGAAGCCCGGGGCGGAGATGTCGGTGCCATCGAGCAGGATCTCTCCATCGTCGATCGGCTCGAGAAGGTTGACGCAACGCAACAGTGTGCTTTTGCCCGAACCCGAAGCGCCGATGAAAGCAACGACGTTGCCGCGTGGTACATCGAGCGAAATTCCATCGAGAACGTGATTCGCCCCGAACGACTTGTGAACATCGCGAATCGAGAGTTGCGGGTTCATGCGGCCACCCGTGTTCCGCCCGTTCGCCTTCGTTCTCTCGCCAACAGCCAGTCGGCCGTACGGGTGAGGGGCACGGTGATGATGAGGAAGATGACCGCCGCAACGACGTACGGAGTGAAATTCGCGAACTTCGACTTGTCGATTCCCGCTTGGCGCAGGATTTCGATCGGGCCGATGAGGCTGACAAGCGCGACGTCCTTCTGCAGGCTCACGAGGTCGTTCATCAGTGGCGGCACCACGCGACGCACCGCCTGAGGTACGACGACGAGCCTGAGTGTTTGCCCGTGGGTCAGGCCGAGAGAGCGCGCAGCGGCACGTTGACTTTCGGGAACACCTTCGATGCCGGAGCGGAACACTTCGGACACGTAGCTCGAATACGTGAGGCAAAGGGCAACGGTGCCCCACAACAGGGGGCTGTTCCACGGGCGCTCGAGGCCGAGGCCGGGAATGCCGAAGCCGATGAGATAGATCCACAGCAGCACGGGCACTCCGCGCATCAAGTCGACGTACAAAATGCACAGGGCGCGAATGGGGAACAGCACCGGGTTGCGACTGACCCGCGTCAACGCAACGAGCATCCCGAAAGCGAGGATTATCGGCACCGACCAAGCGAAGATTTTCACGTCGAGGGCGAATGCGCGCAACAGCCGCGGAAATGATTCGGCGAATTGCTCGCCGCTGAAGAACGATTGTTTGACGCGATCCCATCGCGGCATGCGAGGGAGCAACACGGCGATTGCGCCCGCGAAAACGATCGTGCTGACCGTCGCGACGATCAGCGCTCGGCGGCGTCGCTGTTCTTCGAAGGCCCGCCGCGCTGTGGCGCGCGACGGGCCATTCGTCGATTCGCTTTGCGTCACTCGGTGGCGATGACCGGAGCGCCGGTCTTGTCGGACAGCCACTGCTGTTCGATTGCGGCCAGGTCTCCGCTGTCCTTCAACGCGGCGAGTGCCGTGTTGATGCAGGAAACGAGCGGATTGTCGAGGTCGAACACCATGCCGTATTGATCGGCGCCCTCGCCTGCGTTGGCAGGGAATTGGCCGATGACCTTGGTGCCCTCAATTTCGACCGCGCTGACGTAGAAAGCTGTCGGAAGATCGAGCACGATCGCATCGACCTGCTTCGCTTCGAGAGCGGCCTTCGCGGCGGCATTGTCGTCGTAGACGAAGGGCTCACTGCCCGGCTTGATGACATTGGTGATGAAGTCGAGGCTCGTGGTTCCCGACTGGGCGCCGAACTTGAGATCCTTCAAGTCCGCGACCGATTTCGCCGAGGCTGCTTTGGAGTCGGCGAAACCGACGATCGCCTGGTTGCTGGTGTAATAGGGGTCGCTGAACGACACGGTCTTCTTGCGTTCATCGGTGATCGAGTACTGCTGAAGATTGAAGTCGAAGTTCTTCGCTCCGGGCTGGATCGCCTCGTCGAAGGTGGTGCGCACCCACGTCACGTTCGCGTCGTCGTAACCCAGTTCATGGGCGACTGCGTATGCCACTGCAGCCTCGAAACCTTCGCCGCTCTCGGGCTTGTCGTTCTCGACCCACGGTGAGTAGGCAGGGGATCCGGTCCCGATGGTCAGCTTGCCGTCGGCAAGGGTCTTGCCGGCTGTGCAGTCGTTCCCTGATCCGCCGGCGATCTTCGCGCTCGCGGCTGTGTCGGCGGTTGCCGTGGTGTCGGCGACGGCCGTGGTGTCGGCGGTTGTTTCGTCGGCGGTCGAGCCGGAGTCGTTGTCGCCGCACGCAGCGAAAACGAGGCCGGCCGAGACCACGAGGGCAGAGAGGGAAAGTGAGCGACGGGTGCGCATGGATGGTCCTTTGCGGGTCGAGTGAATTGTCTCCAGTGTGACATTGGTCTTGACCTTGAGACGAAAGCGAGCGTAACGTCTCACCCGTGGGGGGCGACGAAATTCGGGTTCTCGAGGCTGCGCGGGAATGTGTCAATGCGCGTGGTTTGTCGAATGTCACGGTCGACGACATCGTTGTTCGTTCGGGTGTGTCCCGTGCCACGATCTATCGGCTTTTTCCCGGCGGCCGCGACGTTCTGTTCGAAGCGATGCGAGTTCGTGAACTCGAAGCGTTTTTCGAAAAGTTGCGGTCCGAAGCCGCAGGTGCGTCCGACCTCGGCGACCTGCTTGCCCGTTGCATCGTTGTCGCCAGTCGCGAACTCGCAAGCGACGACCACCTTGCGATGTTGCTTGCCGCTGAACGCGGCGAGATTCTTGGCGAACTCACGGTCGATGGTTTGCCGCGCGTCATTCGTATGGCGACGATGTTCATCACGCCACTCGCCGAGCAGTTCGTGTCGCACGAGGCCGCCGTTCAGGTTGTCGAAGTCCTGGCGCGTCTCGTCATCTCGTACTTCTTGGCGCCGAGCATGCTCGTCGACTTCACCGACTACGACAGCGTCTGTCGTTTTCTCGACGCATTCAACTTTCTCACCCATCCCACCGTTCTTGCCGACGATTTCGGTCGCGGCGCTTAACAACAATCAGGAGCAGTCATGTCACTTGTAGAGAAGGACACAAAAGACATCCTCGGTCGCGACGATGTCAACGACATCGAGGCGATTCTCAACATCACGAACACCGACGTCGACGAGGTGATCCACGCCGTTCGCGACGATTCAGAGGCGTTGTTCACATGGGATTACTCGTTGGCCCGACCGAATTTGCGTCGTTTGTACGAGAAGGCAAAGACGGGGCAGTGGAACGGAACGACCGACCTGCCGTGGGAGACCCCGGTCGACGTTGAAGCAACGATCGCGGCCGATCAGGCGGCGATCGGTGCCGGTATCGACCCGGCGCAGTACATCGGCACGCCGTTGCAGAAGTGGGGCGACAAGGAGTGGGTCGAATTCGGCGTCGAAGGTCGTCGTTGGAGCCTGTCGCAGTTCCTCCATGGTGAACAGGGTGCGTTGTTGTGCACGGCGAAGATCACCGAAACCGTGCCGTGGTACGACGCGAAGTTGTACGCCAGCACGCAGGTGGTCGACGAGGCGCGCCACGTTGAAGTCTTCGCGCGCTACCTCGACGAGAAGCTCGGTGGGGGCTATCAGGTCAACGCTCACCTGCGGATGCTGCTCGACGACATCATCACCGACAGCCGCTGGGACATGACCTATCTCGGCATGCAGATCATGGTCGAGGGTCTTGCGCTCGCTGCGTTCGGCTTCATGCACCAACTCACCAGCGAACCACTGTTGAAGCAACTGCTGCGCTACGTCATGAGCGACGAGGCTCGTCACGTTGCGTTCGGTGTCTTGTCATTGCAAGAGGCCTACGCCGAGATGTCCGATGCCGAAATCAAAGAGCGTCAGGAGTTCGCGTACGAAGCGAGCGTGCGTATGCGAGATCGTTTCCTTCAGCAAGAAGTTTGGGAACGCATGGGGATCAAGCCGAAAGAAATCGTTCCGCTGGTGCTGCAGGATCCGACACGCACGATGTTCCAACAGATGCTGTTCGCGAAGATCGTCCCGAACTGCAAGAAGCTCGGACTGCTCGACCGCAACGACGGCTGGCTGCGCCACCGCTACGAGGAGCTCGGGGTCATTCAGTTCGAAGACTGGGAAAACACGGGCGACGAGTACCTGCAATTCGAGCTCGGCAAGGACGCCCCGGCCCCCGTGCCTCACTGACCGCCGAATCGGTTCCGTTCCTCGCGTGCTCAGTCAGTACGCTGACGGGACTATGGCGCACCAATCCGATCCCGCATTCCGTGCATTCCACGCCCTGCGTATCAAGGGCTTTGCCAAGGCAGAAATGGTTGCTGACATTGCCGACATCGCACTGGCCGAGGCCGAGGCGCACCTGAAGGCATTGCTCGAGCGTGAATTCGCGATGTTCCGCGAAGCCCGCGCACTGTGGCAAATCACCCCGGCCGGAAAAGAAGCACATCGCGACGCTCTCAGTGCCGACACGCCCGCCCAAGTCACCGCCGCACTGCATCAGCCCTACGAGAAGTTCCTTGTCATCAACACCGCGTTCAAGGAACTGTGCGGCGAATGGCAGCTACGCGACGGACAGCCAAACGATCATTCCGATGCCAAGTACGACGCGGTCGTCATCGATCGTTTGGTCGCCATGAAGGACGAGTCGGTTCCCGTGGTCGCGGCGATGGGCGAGATTCTCGGTCGGATCGCGCCGTACGTTCCGCGACTCGAGTCGACGTCGAAGCGTGTCGTGGCCGGTGAACACAACATGTTCACGGGTGTCATGTGCGGTAGCTACCACGATGTGTGGATGGAACTCCACGAAGACCTCATCCTGACGCAAGGCATCGACCGCGCCGCCGAAGGATCGTTCTGATGTCGCCCCGCTTCGGCCGCGTCGTCACGGCGATGATCACGCCGTTCACCGCCGACGGAGATCTCGACGTCGCCGAAGCCGTGCGCCTTGCCAAGTGGCTGCAGGATCAGGGCAACGAAGGTCTCGTCATCACCGGCACCACCGGTGAGGCATCGACACTGACTGATTCCGAAAAATTGGCGATCTGGGAAAACGTCGCCGCCTCTGTCACCATTCCCGTCATCGCCGGAAGCGGTTCCAACGACACTGCTCACTCTGTACATCTCACGCAAGAGGCATCGAAGCTCGGAGTCGCCGGCATCCTTGCCGTCGGCCCGTACTACAACCGTCCGTCACAGGCCGGTATCGCCGGTCATATTGCGGCGATGGCCGGGGCAACCGCGCTTCCGGTTGTCGTGTACGACATTCCCGTGCGTACGGGTCGAAAGATTTCGACCGCGAACATCCTCACATTGGCGCGCGACAACAAGAACATCGTCGCGTTGAAAGATGCCGCGGGTAATCCCGCTGAAACGGCGAACGTCATTGCTCAGGCACCGCAGGGTTTCGAGGTGTACAGCGGCGACGATGGACTCACGCTTCCGTTGTTGTCGGTGGGTGCCGTGGGCGTGATCGGCGTGGCAACACATTGGTCAGCCCCCGAACATCGACGTTTGATGGAAGCATTCTTTGCCGGCAACGTCGCCGAAGCCACGCGCATCAATGCCGCACTTCTCGAGAGCTTTGCCTACGAAACCGGCGAGGAAGCACCCAACCCGCTGCCCAGCAAGGAAATGATGAAGCTTCACGGATTCGCCGTCGGCGACGCACGTTTGCCGATGGGTGCAGCACCCGCGTGGGTTGCCGAACGAGCGGCAGTGGTGAAAGCGAACGTCGAGGCGTTCAGGTCACGTTGAGCGCATCACCGGTTCGCATTCACTTTCTCGGCGGTCTCGGCGAGATCGGTCGCAACTGCATGGCCGTCGAACAAGACGACCAGATCGTTCTCATCGACTGCGGACTCATGTTCCCCGATGCCGACATGCACGGCATCGATCTGGTGCTGCCCGACTTCACCTGGCTGAGGGAAAACTCCGAACGCATCGTGGGGTGCATTGCGACCCACGGGCACGAAGACCACGTCGGCGGGCTTCAGTTTCTCCTGCGTGAACTGTCGATGCCGATCTACGGTTCGCCGGTCACTCTGGGCCTTGCACGACATCGCATCGAAGAGGCGGGCCTGCTCGGTCGAACCGACCTCGTTGCGGTGGCCGACGGCGAAATTCGTCGGATCGGGCCATTCGATGTCGAATTCATCGCCGTCACCCACTCGGTGCCGCACGCGCACGCCGTCGCGATGCACACCTCGCAGGGAATCGTTCTCCACTCGGGCGACTTCAAGATCGACCTCACTCCTGTCGATGGCCGCAGAACCGATCTGTCGCGGCTCGGTGCCTTGGCCCACGGTCCCGGTATTCGCCTGCTGATGGCTGACAGCACGAATGCCGAAGAGAAGGGCCATGCCCCCAGCGAAAGCGAAGTGGGGCATGTGTTACGTGGCCTGTTCGCCGAACATGCCGGCCGACGAATCATCACGGCGAGTTTTGCGAGCCATATCCACCGCGTTCAGCAAATCGCCGATGCCGCGGTCGCCAATGGGCGAGTCGTG
>JBEBAF010000057.1:0-11527 GCA_041159045.1 Actinomycetota bacterium | reverse complement strand
CCGTGACTTTCGCCTTCGATTTAGCGACCGCCGTCACCAAATCGGGCGAGGGGCGCTACGACGCCGCCGTGCTACCCGGCTGGGACATCAACGGAAATGCGAACGGTGGTTATCTCTTCGCACTCGCGGGTCGCGCGATGATCGATCACTCGGGTCGGCGTGATCCGTTCACGGTGACTGCGCACTATCTGGCACCCGTTCAAGCCGGCCCGGTGCACATCGACGTCGACACCGTGAAGTCGGGTCGGATGCTGACCACGATGAACGCAAGCATTGTGTCGGGTGAACGAACCGCGGTTCGCTTTCTCGGTGCGTTCGGCGAAATGCCCGATGTGAGTGCCGACCAACATGTCACGGCGAATCCGCCGGAGATTCCGCCGTTCGAAGAGTGCGTGAAGCGCAACGACGACGGCAACGCCTTTCCGATCGATTTTGCGCGTCGCTTCGACGCACGCATCCATCCCGACGACAGCGCATTCCTGCGAGGTGGAATGTCGGGTACCGCAACTGTGCGTGGCTGGTTCGAGTTCGGTGATGGCCGTCCGGTCGACACTCTCGGCTTGTTGATGATCGCCGACGCATTTCCGCCGCCGGTGTTCAACATTCCGGTGCCCCGTGCCTGGGTGCCCACGATCGAGCTCACCGTGCACGTGCGCGCGGTCCCGGTCGGTACGCGAGTCGCGTGTGTCTTTCGTTCGCGGATCATCCAAGGTGGACTCGTCGAAGAAGACGGCGAGATGTGGGACCAGGCGGGCAATCTCGTGGCGATCTCGCGTCAGATGGCGCTGCTGAACCGGGGTTGATGCGCGGCCACCTCGTCTCGGCCTTCTAGCGGGCGAGAATCTCGAGCAAGTCTGGGGGTCGTTCCGCGATGGCGTGCGCGCCGGCGGAAGTGAGTTCGTCGCGTGAACCGAATCCCCACAGGACGCCGAGGCCTTTGGTTCCCACTTCGGTGGCGGCGTCGATGTCGTGATGGCGATCGCCGATCATCCAGCATTCGTCGTGCTCAACCGCGATGCCGTGATGCTCGTGCAGATCGCGGATGGCCTGCTCGAGCAAGCGTGCCTTGGGCACCTCGTTGTCGGACTCGGCCGCGACAACGTGAACGAATCGGCTGCGCGCCGTGGTGACATCGAGAACCATGAGCGCTTGATTCTCGGGTTTTGACGTCACCACCGCGAGATGCCACGAACGCCCGAGCGTGTCGAGAACATCGAGAATGCCGTCGAATGGCGGGGTGACGGGGACGTATTTCGGGGTGTAGATCGCGCGGTACTCCATGATGAATTCATCGGCTCCACCCGCGGGCAGGCCGCGCGGCACGAAGAACTTGGGGTACGACGTGGCGAGCGGTGGCCCGACGATGTGTTGCAGATCGTCGCGGGTGAGTGGCGTGGCACCACGGGCAATGAGCACCTCGTTCATCGCACCCATGATTCCCGCGCCGGAGTCGGCAACCGTTCCGTCGAGATCGAAAAAGAGGACGTGTTCCTTCACCGGGTCATTCTGCCGTGTTCGAACGTCGTGCGAGCGCGATGCGATATGCGTCTCGTCGCGATACGCCGAGTGCAAGCGCCACGCTGTCGGCTGCATCGCGTACCGACATGCCGCTCGCCAATGCCGCATCGACCGCGGACGAGATTTCGGCATCACCCGCGACTGCCCGCGGTGGGGCACCGTCGACCACGACGACGAATTCTCCGATCGGTTCGTGTGCGGCGAAATGATCGAGCAGGTCGCGCACCGTTCCGCGGCGCACTTCTTCGTGCATCTTGGTCAATTCGCGTGCCACGGCAATGCGTCGATCGGGGCCGAGAGTGTCGAGCAGGTCCTCGAGGGTTCGTTCCATTCGATGCGGAGCTTCGTAGAACACGACCGTGCGTTGTTCCGCGGCGAGTGAAGCGAGACGTTCCGCTCGATCGTTTCCTGATCGCGGGAGAAAGCCTTCGAAGACGAAACGCGTGGTCGGCAAACCGCTGAGAATCAAGGCGGTGACGAATGCGGCCGGGCCGGGGACCGACGTGACGTTCAAGCCCGCATCGATGACTGCTCGCACAACGACTGCTCCCGGATCGGAAACAGCAGGAGTTCCGGCATCGGTGATGAGCGCGACACGTTTGCCGCTTTCAATGGCGGCTACGACGGCTTTGGCCGCATCGTGTTCGGTGTGTTCGTTGACGACGAGGTACTTCGGCGCATCGATGCCGAGGTGTTTCACCAAACGGCCCGAATGTCGCGAGTCTTCGCAGGCAATGATGTCGGCCGTCGCCAGTGCGTCGCGAGCTCGCGGAGAGATGTCGCCCAGGTTGCCGATGGGTGTTGCGACGAGAACGAGTTCACCGTTCATGGCGTGGGTCGCCAATTGCGCTCGGTCGGCATTTCCGCACCGCGAAATTCAACGTGGTCGCCAACCTTCAGGCCCCAATGACGAAAAGCTCCCGGCGCGGTTTCGACCACGCGAATCGCTCGCCGTCGGGGGAGCGCGATGCGGTTCTGTTTGAGATGGGCAATTTTGACGATGACGTCATTCTCGTCGAGATACACGACGTCGATGGGAAACTTCATGCCGATCGAGTGCACCCAGTTGCACGGCTGAATGACGAGAGGAATTTCGGCATCGTCGAAAGCCTTGAGACCACGTCGTTTGTCGACTCGTGCCGATGCAATGTTCACACTTGCGATCACCCGTGTGCCGTTGACCATCCAGCCGCTGATCAGCGGTTGAGAAGTGAATCGGCGGGCTCGTGATCGCAGGGTCATGAGCTCAGACGTTGAAGCGGAACTCCATGACGTCGCCGTCGATGACTTCGTAGTCCTTGCCTTCGAGGCGCACCTTGCCGAGCTCCTTTGCTTTGGTCCACGACCCGATGTCGAGCAGTTCGTCCCAGCGGATGACTTCGGCACGGATGAAGCCACGCTGGAAGTCGGAGTGGATGCGCCCGGCGCATTCGGGAGCTTTCGATCCCGCACGGAATGTCCACGCGCGCGACTCTTTTTCGCCGGTGGTGAAATACGTACGCAGGCCGAGGAGGTGATACGCGCTGCGTACCATGCGCGGCAGTGCCCCTTCGCCAAGGCCCAGCGCCCCCAGCATTTCTGCGCGGTCGGCTTCGTCGAGTTGTGCGGCTTCGGCCTCGAGTTGAACGCTCATGCCGAGTACTTCGACTTCGCCTTCGCTCTTCGATCCGGGCGGTGCGATTTCATTGCGAACGCGCGCTTCGACTTCGGGGATCTTTTCGAGTTCGTCTTCGCCGACGTTCACCACTGCGAGGACGCGGCGGTTCGTGAGAAGGAAGTGCGGTGCCAATGTTTCGCGAACATCGGCCGCGAGCCCTGCACGATAAAGAGGAAGGCCCTGGCTGAGTGCGACGTGTGCGGCCTCGAGTGCGGCGGCTTCTTCTGCCACGTTCTTGTCGAGCTTCGCTGCCTTTTGGGAGCGACCGAGGCGCGCCTCGACGGTTTCGAGGTCGGCGAGTGCGAGTTCGAGTTCGACGACCCGCAGGTGTTCCAGTGGGTCGGACGGACCGGGCACGTCGTCGTCTTCGAATGCACGCAGCACGAAGACAATGGCGTCGACTTCGCGGATGTTTGCGAGGAACTTGTTGCCGAGGCCTTCGCCCTTGCTGGCACCTTCGACGAGTCCGCCGATGTCGACCACTTGCACCGATGCGTGGACTGTGTTCTTGGTCTTCGACATCACGGCGAGGCGGTCGAGGCGATCGTCGGGCACCTTGGCCACACCGATGTTGGGGTCTTTGGTGGCAAAGGCGTATGGGGCGGCCAGGGCCCCACCGCCGGTCAACGCGTTGTAGAGAGAGGACTTGCCCGCATTGGGGAGGCCAACCAGGCCGAAACGTTCCATGAGCCGACGAGGGTACCCACGGTGGGCGGGAAACCGTATGAATCAAGGGTTTCGCGAGGGAAATCCACGGGCGCAGGAGTGGAAGGTTTCGGCCCAATTGTTACTATGGCCGTAGTGGTAATTCGGTTCGGCGGCTTCTCGCCCGACTGCACACGTAGGACCCCGGAGACGCGATGAGCACTTTTGATCTCGACCTGAGCAAGTACCAACTGGGCTGGAGCGACAGCGTTGAATACGCATTCGACCCCGTGAAGGGCCTGAACGATGGTGTGGTCGAGCAGATCTCATGGTGGAAGGGCGAGCCCGAATGGATGCGCAACTTCCGACTGCGCTCGCTCAAAATGTTCGACCGCAAGCCGATGGCCAAGTGGTTCGCCGACAACATGCCCGACATCGACTTCCAAGACATCTACTACTACTTGCGTCCGGCCACCGAACAAGTCGACGAATGGGACGATCTGCCCGAGCAGATGAAGGCAACCTACGAAAAGCTCGGTATTCCCGAGGCCGAGCGCAAGTATCTCGCCGGCGTCACCGCGCAGTACGAATCCGAAGTGGTGTTCCACCGCAACCGTGAAGACCTCGAGGCGCAGGGAATTCTTTTCTGCGACATGGACACCGCATTGCGCGAGTACCCCGACCTCGTGAAGCAGTACTTCGGCACTGTCATTCCGCCCGGCGACAACAAGTTCTCCGCATTGAACTCGTCGGTATGGTCGGGTGGCTCGTTCATCTACGTACCGCCGGGCGTCGAGTGCGAAATGCCGCTGCAGGCGTACTTCCGCATCAACTCGGAAAATGCCGGTCAATTCGAACGCACGCTCATCATCGCCGACGAAGGTTCGAAAGTGCACTACATCGAGGGTTGCTCGGCGCCGGTGTACACCAGCGATTCGCTGCACTCGGCCGTCGTGGAAATCGTCGTGAAGCCGAGTGCTCGCGTCACCTACACCACCATTCAGAACTGGTCGCCCAACGTGTACAACCTCGTCACCAAGCGTGCACGAGTCGAAGCCGAAGGCCACATGGAGTGGATCGACGGCAACATCGGTTCGAAGCTCACGATGAAGTACCCCAGCGTCTACCTCGTTGGCCCGAAGGCCACGGGTGAAGTGTTGTCGGTTGCCTACGCGGGCGCCGGCCAGCATCAAGATGCCGGCGCAAAAATGGTGCACGCCGCACCGGAAACCTCGTCGAAGATCGTCTCGAAGTCGATCTCGAAAGATGGCGGAATCACCACCTACCGCGGACTCGTCCGTGTCGACGAAGGTGCATACGGGTGCAAGAGCCACGTGCAGTGCGACGCTCTCATCCTCGATGAAAACAGCGAGTCGCGCACGCTTCCGTACATGGAAGCGGGCGAACGCGACGCACAGATCGGCCACGAAGCCACCGTGTCGAAGATCGCCGACGAGCAGTTGTTCTACCTCCAGAGCCGTGGCCTGTCGCAAGAGCAGGCGATGTCGATGGTGGTCAACGGATTCATCGAACCCGTCACACGCACGCTTCCCATGGAGTACGCGGTCGAGTGGAGCCGCCTCATCGAACTGCAGATGGAAGGTTCGGTTGGCTGATGCCGATGAAGGCCGAGTGCAAGCACTACGAAACGCGCACCTACGCAAACGGTGATGCGGTTCGCAAGTGCACTCTCGACCTTGCGCCCGACGCACCGTGGCGTTGCCCCGACAACTGTCCGAAGTACGAACGGCGGTTGGCCGATGCGGCGTGGGTACACGGTTCGGCGATTGCACCGCGCACACCCGAAGAACCACCGGGGCTCGACGACGGCTCGGCGGCAGCAGTGCTTGATGCCGCCGAAGAGATCGTCAACGCAGCGGGTATGTCACTGCTCGAAGAATTGAACAACGACGGAAAACGTCGCTGGTGGAAGTTCCGCCGGAAGAAATAGAAGGAAGACGCAACTTGGCCCCCCTCACGCAATTCACCGGCATCACATTGCCCACGGTCGACGAAGAGATCTGGCGTTACAGCCGGATCGGCGAACTCGACCTTGCGAAGTACAGCGCCGCAAAGATCGCCACCACGATCGAAGCGGGTGACGCGTCGGCAATCGTCAACGCATCGGGAACTTTTGCCGACTGTGGAAAGGCGATGCCCATCGCGGTCGACGCATTCGCCGAAATCAGCGCCATCGCATCCACCGGGGCCGACTCCGACATCGTCACCATCCGCGTGTCGAAGGGCAAGGCGTTTGCCACCCCAATTGTCATCACCCGAACGGTCAACGCAAGTGGCGTTCTCGCAACGCCGCGCATCGTCATCGATGCCGCCGAAAACAGCGAGGTCACCGTTGTCGAGCGCTTCGTCAGCGCCGATGGAATCGATTCCCTCGTCGTGCCGGTGGTTGAAATGTCGGCGGCGCAGTCTGCGCGCATCACCTACCTCGCCATCAACGAGCTGGGCAACAAGACCTGGCAGATCGCACACCAACAGTCGCTCGGCGAGCGTGATTCAACCACGCGCATCTACACGATTGCGCTCGGTGGTGACTATGCCCGCGTACGTACCGAGGCGCGTCTCGTCGGAACCGGAGCCACCACGCAGCAAGTTGCGTTGTACTTCGCCGACGGCACCCAGATGCACGACTTCCGCACACTGCAAACCCACGTCGCGCCCCGCACGTACAGCGACCTCTTGTTCAAGGGCGCGGTGGCCGACACATCGAAGAGCGTCTACACGGGCCTGATCCGTATCGAAAAAGACGCAAATGGCGCTCAGGCCTACCAAACCAACCGCAACCTCACGTTGTCCGAGGGTGCGTGGGCCGAAAGCGTGCCGAACCTTGAAATCGAAACGAACGACGTGAAGTGCAGCCACGCCAGCACGGTCGGGCCGATCGACGAAGAGCAGCGCTTCTATCTCGAGTCACGCGGCATTCATCCCGACGTTGCCGAACGCCTGGTCGTGCTCGGATTCTTCAACGAGGTCATCGAACGCATGCCCGACATTCCCGTCGTCGCGGAGCTGCGGCGCAAGGTTGCCGAGAAACTTGCCGGCAAGAACGGCGGTGCACAGTGAGCACAAGAATCGGAACCATTGCCGACTTCGCCGACGGAGCGGCAACGAAAGTCAACGTGAACGGTGTCGATATGGCCGTCGTACGCATCGGCGATGGATTCTGGGCCATCAACGACCTGTGCAGCCACGGAAATGTTTCGCTGTCGGAAGGTGAAGTGAACCCAAGCACGAAGGAACTCGAATGCTGGAAGCACGGCAGTGCCTTCAACCTTGAAACGGGTTGCCCCAACACCTTGCCCGCCACGCAGCCCGTGGCCGTGTACACCGTCACCGTTTCGGGTGGCGACGTCTTCATCGAGAACGGAACCAAATGAGCACGCTCACCATTTCAAACCTGCAGGCCGGAATCCCGGGTAAGCAGATTCTGAACGGCATCAACCTCGCCGTGAAGTCGGGTGAGGTGCACGCAATCATGGGCCCGAACGGTGCCGGAAAGTCCACCATGTCGGGTGTCATCATGGGCAAGCCCGGCTACTAAATCCTGGGTGGTGCGGTCGACATCGACGGCACCGACCTGCTTGCGTTGCCGGCGTGGCAGCGGGCCCTTGCCGGCCTGCACTTGGTGATGCAGTACCCCACCGAGGTGCCGGGTGTTCACGTCGACGACGTGATTCGCGAAGCATTCACCACGCGTGGACGTGATCCGAAAGAACTCGATGCGCTCATCAAGGCCGAAGCCGGGCGTATCAACTTCAACACCGATCTTCTCGAGCGTTCGCTGAACGTCGACCTGTCGGGTGGCGAAAAGAAGCGCAACGAAACACTGCAGCTGTCGCTGTTGAAGCCGAAGTTTGCGATTCTCGACGAACTCGACTCGGGGCTCGACATCGATGCATTGCGTGACTGCGCGCGCCGTGTTGAGGCTGCCACGCAGGAAGACAACCTCGGCGTCTTGGTGATCACCCACTATGCGCGCTTGCTCGAAGAATTGAAGCCCGACTTCGTGCACATCCTCGCGGCAGGTCGCATCGTGAAGTCGGGCGGACCCGAACTTGCCGACGAGCTGGAAGTCTCGGGCTACGCAGCTTTCCAGTAGTTACCGGCCGAGGTGCGGCGTACCGCATAAGCCGACCACACCACCGTCGCGCAGAGCCCGAAGACCGATGCCATGCGCGACGTCATGAGCGGTGACCAATCGAACGATCCTTTGATCGCTCTCGCAACCATGTGGCCCGGCATGACAGATGTGGCATAGACGAAGGCACCCATGAGCCCGGCGCGCCACAGGCGCTTCTCGACGCCGAGCCGATCGACGTTTGCGAGTTCGAATGCGTAACGCTCGTCGCAACCTTCGCGCGCGCACGCCATTGCAAGTTCGGCCCGCTTGTTGAGGATGGCCCGAGCTTCGGTGGAGAGTCCGATGCAGATCGCGACGACGTTGATCAACGCATGGAAGGCGAGGGAAGTGACCACGAACATGCCCCCATCCTGCGATGGGGGTGTCACACGAAGGTCAGAGTCGGGAGATGTTCTGGTTCAACTGGATCAAAAGCACGATGATCGCCGCGGATACCGCCACCATGCTCGCGGCCAACGCACGCAAGGAATTACGAATTCCGTGCAATTCATGTTCAACGCCATCGATTCTCTTTTCGACGGAGTCGATTCGTCGGTGAACTTCATCGATTCGACGGTGAACTTCATCGATCCTGCCGTCGAGAAAGACAATGTCGTGGGCACGGGCGACGTCACTCCATCCGGAGGGCGGCAGGTGCTCCATCAAGGTATTTCCCACGTCGTCTCCAAGAACCGCTCGTAATCCGACTTGCATTTCGAATCGTTGTGCTTGACTGACCGACACTCTAATCCTCCGGGGCCTCGTTGTTTCCCCTATGTGTGCGGAAGTGGGTCAATCGTGCGAGCGAAGCACGGCCTTGCGGAGTTCTTCGACCGCGACCACGCTGCTGGCAATGGCAGCACAGATCAGCCACTGAGCCACGCTGATCGATGTGACGTTGAAGAGGTCTTGAAGCGGACCGAACACGGTGACGAACACCTGGATGGTGCAGGCCGATGCGAGTGCCGCCCAGAGCCGCCAGTTGGTGAAGGTGCGACGGTTGAAGACGCTGTGCGTTTCGTTCCGTGAGTTCAGAATGTTGAAGAACTGGAAGAAGACGAAAGTGACGAAGGCCATCGTTGTTGCAACCGAAGCCGCATCGTGAGTTTCTTCACCCGGCGCGAGCTTCAGAACGATGAGGGTTCCGGCCGCCATGACGATTGCGGAAATGACGACGGCCGACCAGCGTCGTTTCGTGAGAATTGGTTCGTCGACGGGTCGCGGTTTGCGTTGCATCACGTTGGCAACCGGTGAGTCGAACGCCAATGCCATGGCGGGTGGTCCGTCCATGATGATGTTCACCCAGAGAATTGCGATCGCCGCGAAGGGTTTGCCACCGGCGATGCCGAATACCGAAGCTGCGAGGAACAGTGCGGCGAATCCGATTGCGGTGGACAACTGGAAGCGGACGAAAGAGACGATGTTGTGATAAATCGCACGCCCCTGGCGAACGGCACCGACGATGGTGGCGAAGTTGTCGTCGGTCAGCACCATGGTGGCTGCTTCCTTCGACACCTCGGTACCGGTGATGCCCATTGCCACGCCCATGTCCGACTTCTTGAGTGCGGGTGCATCGTTCACGCCGTCGCCGGTCATCGCAACAACGCGACGCTTCGACTGAAGAAGGCCGACGAGTCGCATCTTGTGTTCGGGGGCCACGCGTGCAAACACACCGATCTCGTCGATTTGATCGCGCAATTCGTCGTCGGACATGCCTTCGATGTCGGCGCCAGTGATGGCGCGACCGGTGATGCCCAGTTGTTGGCCGATGCTTGCGGCGGTGACGGCATGGTCGCCCGTGATCATCTTCACCGCGATCCCGGCCTCTTGTGCTTCGGCAATGGCGAGGCGCGCTTCGGGCCGTGGTGGATCGACGATGCCGACCAGTGAGAGCAAGGTGAGGTCGTTGAGCAGGTCGGTGATCACTCCGCCGTCGGCGATGAACTCTTGCCATTCGGTTTCCGGAAGTTGACGCACCGCCAGTGCGAGAACGCGCAGACCTTTGTCGGCCATCGCGTCGTATTGGGTGTCGAGTTCGGAACGCTGTGCCGACATCGCGACCGTGCCGTGTGGTGCCAACACCTGCGAGCAGCGTGCCATGACGACGTCGGGCGCGCCCTTCACGAAGATGCGCACCAGATTCGATCCGCTGGCCAGCGAGAAGTTGTGCGCCGTTGCCATGTACTTCGTCGCCGAGTCGAACGGGACTTCCGCAATGCGGGGGAACTCGTCGCGAACCCGTGCGATGTCGATACCGAGCTTTTCGGCGAGAACCACGAGCGCACCTTCGGTTGGGTCTCCCACGAGTTCGTCGCCCGAAGGGGAGTGGTGCACCACGGCATCGGCGCACAGCGCGAGTCCGCGTGCCGCGGTAGCCAGCGTGTCGGAGTGCGCCTGGCCGAGATTGCCAACCGAACCATTCTTCGAGTACCCGCCACCGCTGACGTCGTGAAGAGTTTCTTCGAAGAGGAACTTCGTTGCGGTCATTTGGTTCAGCGTGAGCGTGCCCGTCTTGTCGCTGCAGATGACGCTGGTGCATCCCAGTGTTTCAACGGCGGCGAGTCGCTTGATGATCGCGTTGCGCGACGCGAGTTGGCTGACACCGATTGCGAGCGTCACGACGGTGACGGCGGGAAGACCCTCGGGAATCGCGGCGACCGCGAGCGCAACCGCGGTGAGGAGAACTTCGCCGAAGCCTTCGCCACGCGCGAGATTGGCGATCATCACCAATGCAACGACGATGCCCGCAAGGATGACCAACTGGTGGGCCAGGCCGTCGAGTTGGCGTTGCAAGGGGGTTTTCTCCGTGGGGGTCGATGCAAGGAGACCGGCGATTCGCCCGATTTCCGTGCGCATGCCGGTGTTCGTCACGAGAATTTCGCTGCGTCCACGCGTGACCGTGGTGTTCATGAACGCATGCGAATGGCGATCACCGATCGGTGCATCGGGACCCACGGGTTCGGTGTTCTTCTCGCTGGGTTGGCTTTCGCCCGTGAGTGCCGATTCGTCGACCTCGAGATTGCTTGCGAAGACGATTTCGCCGTCCGCCGGAAGTCGGTCGCCCGCTTCGACGAGAACCACGTCGCCGGGAACGATGCTTTCGGTGGGCACCATCATGACGGTGCCGTCGCGCCGTACCCGCACCTGTGCCGCCAGCATCTTTCGCAACGCATCGAGTGATTTCTCGGCACGATTTTCCTGGAGGAATCCGATCACGGCGTTGAACACCACCACGACGAGAACAACGAGCGGAGTCTTCAATTCTCCCGACACCACGAGCGAGACCAATGCGGCCCCGATCAGGATGAGGATCAGGAGATCCTTGAATTGGGCGAGGAACTTCTTCCACGCCGGAACCGACTCTGCAGCGGCCAGGGCATTCGGGCCGAACTCGGCAAGGCGACGTTCTGCCTCGGCAGAGGAGAGACCGATGTGGAGGGGGGATTCGGTTGTCGTCACGGCTGCGCTCAGAAGTTCATCGAGCGAAGGCGGGCAATACGTTCCTCGGTGCTGGGGTGCGTCGAGAAGAGGCGGGCGACGTTGACGCCGCCACTGCGCTTGTTCTGGAA
>JBEBAF010000056.1:0-3944 GCA_041159045.1 Actinomycetota bacterium | reverse complement strand
GCACGCGTCGTAGATCTCTTTGACGTTGCTTTCCGTTCCCGGGGTGCGGATGACATCGGCAGGGTCGGCCACCCATCGGTCGAGCCAATCGAAGCGCTCTTTCGACATACCTGCCGGCAACACCGCAACTCCGCGACTGCCCATGATGCGACTGATCGCGACGCCACCACGCGCGTAGTTTCCGGTGGACGGCCACACCGCGCGGTGGCGAGTGGGATCGAATTGGCCCGAGGTGACGCGCGGCGCGAAGCATGAATACGCGGCGAGCACTTTGTGCGCCGTGATCATGGGAAAGCGGTCGCCGAACATCACGATGATGGGGCTCTCGACACCCGTGAGCACCGACGGCAACACCACGTGGTCGGGCACCTCGACACGCTGGCCGGCGAGGTTGTTGTACCAATGAACACGGAAAAGGTTTCGTGCGTCGGGAGCGTTCTTGTCGAGCGAGGCCAGATCGGCAGCAACCGCGGCGGGAATCGTTGATGGGTTCGCCAGTTGGCTGAACGTCGGCAGAACGATCTTTTGTTCGGCGAACCGCTTCACGCTGTTGGCAAGCGAAGCCGTATCGACGACCGTGTCGGCGAGGCCGAGCTGGGTGGTGAGTGCCTCTTTCGAGAGGCCGGACACTGGACTTGCGGTGCTTGTCGTCACCTTTACATTCTGTCAAAGAATGGGCTCGTTCCCGACACTTGGCGCATTAGCCTGCAGAGGCTCGCCGGCGTAGCCCAATGGCAGAGGCACGGCGCTTAGGACGCCGCAAGTGAGAGTTCGAGTCTCTCCGCCGGCACGTGTACATCGATGACCTGCCCACGCCCGCGTTGATCATCGAAGCGGGCGCCCTCGAGCACAACCTCGCCACGATGGCGAACCTCTATCCCGGCACCCGCCTACGGCCGCATGTGAAGGCGCACAAGTGCTCGTCGCTCGCCAAGGTGCAACTGCGGTACGGCCACCTCGGCTTCACCTGTGCGACGCCGCGCGAGATCTCAGGCTTGGCGCGCGCCGGCATCGAAGCCGACTTCCTTCTCGCAAATGAGTCGGTCGATTCGGCCCGCCTCGGTGCGATCGCCGGAACGGGAGCAACGGTGGCAGTCGACTCCGATGAAACGGTCAAGGCAGCGGCGCGTGCGGGAATCCGCAACGTGCTGATCGACGTCTTCGTCGGTCTTCCTCGATGTGGCGTTGAACCCGACGACGCTGCTCGTCTCGCCGACCTCGCTCGATCACTGCGCATGAACGTGCGGGGCGTGATGGGCTACGAGGGTCACCTCATGATGCTGAACAACGCAGCCGACAAACGCACACAAGTCGATGCTGCAATGGAAACGTTGCGGGCCTGCGCGACAAAGGTCGGAGGCGACATCATCTCTGCGGGTGGTACGGGTACGTACCGCGAACATCTCGACACCGGAATCACCGAATTGCAGGCCGGTAGCTACGCGTTGATGGACACCCAGTACGCAACCCTGGTTTTTCCATTCCAACAGTCGGTACACATCGTGGGCACCGTCATCTCGCGGTCCGCGGGTTGGGCCGTGGCAGACGTCGGCTTGAAGGCTCTCGGCATGGATCATGGCAATCCGGAAGTCGACGGCTACGACACGTGGTTCTGCTCCGATGAACACGTCACGTTCGCGGTGAAGCGTGACGCCGTGAACCTTCCTGCGCCCGCGCCGACGGTGTTGCCTCGCGTTGGCGACCGGGTTCTCGTCACTCCCGCGCACATCGACCCCACGATGTCGCAACACGAACGCGCCTACGTGCACCGCGAGGGCCTCGTCGTCGACGAATGGGCCATCGATCTCCGCGGCTGGTAGCTAGCGCAGAACCCCCGCAAGTGCGCGGAAAGCGCGACCCCGGTGCGAGATCGCATTCTTCTCTTCAGCGGTCATCTGCGCGAAGGTTCTGCCATCGCCATCGCTCGGCACGAACAACGGATCGAATCCGAAGCCGCGTTCGCCAACTTCGGCAGTGGCGATACTTCCCTCACACACACCTTCAACGATCGTTTCCGAACCATCGGGCCATGCAACCAATACGACAGTGACGAATCGCGCGCGCCGATCTGTGATGCCCGCCAACTCGGCGAGCATCTTCCTCCGATTGTCGGCATCGGTACATCCGGGCCCCGCAAACATCGCCGTGTCGACGCCCGGAGCACCACCGAGCGCGACCACCTCGAGGCCAGTGTCATCTGCAACGGCTGCGATGCCCGTCGAGGAAAGAATCGCTCGAGCCTTCAAGCGCGCGTTTCCGACCAAGGACCCCGAATCCTCGACTATGTCGCCGACGCTTGCGGGGCGCGGCAGCAGTGTCCAACCCTCGGGCAAGAGCCCCGCGATTTCGGCAACCTTGCCGGGATTCGCCGTCGCACAGACGAGTTCGCGCATGCCGGATTCTGCGTGCGTCAGCGCCCGAGCGGGCGACGAGCAGGTTCGACCGACAGCACCTCGCGCTGCTTGTCGAAAATGTGTCCCAGGCCGTGCGATGCAAGACCGAGCAAGTTGTCGAGTTCGTCGCGACTGAACGCGAGACCCTCGGCGGTTCCCTGCACCTCGACGAACTTCGCTTCCCCACCGGTAACCGGTTGCAGCATCACAACGTTCATGTCGACTTCTGCCGTGCTGTCTTCGATGTAGGGAAGATCGAGGATCGGAACACCGTTCTTGATGCCCACGCTGATGGCTGCGCACTGCGAATGCAGCGGATGTTGCTTGATGAGTCCGTTCTGCATCACCCGTGTGAGTGCATCATGCAACGCAACGAACCCTCCACAGATGCTCGCCGTGCGCGTGCCACCGTCGGCCTGAAGCACGTCACAGTCGACCACGACTTGACGTTCACCAAGAAGTGTCATGTCGCAAGCTGCGCGAAGCGAGCGGCCGATCAACCGTTGAATTTCGACCGTGCGGCCACTTTGCTTGCCCTTCGCCGCTTCGCGATCGACGCGCTCGGGTGACGAACCCGGAAGCATGCTGTATTCGGCGGTGACCCACCCCTTGCCACTGCCCTTCATCCAACGCGGAACGTCTTCGTCGATCGATGCGGTGCACAGCACACGCGTCTTGCCGAACGAGACCAGAACCGAACCGGCCGACATTTCGGTGTAGTCGCGTTCGAATGTGAGGGGTCGAAGTTCGTTGGGTTGTCTGCCGTCGGGACGTGTCATGCCGACCATGATTGCGCATTCGTCAGTTCCGGACCGAACAAGCGGCTACCAAGATGCGCGAACCACTCGGGGTCACCCGACGAAAAGAAGCGATGCTCGCCGATTCGATCGCTGGATTCGCCCAGATCTCCTTCGTCGAGCATTCTCTTCACGGCAAATGCGGTTTCGTCTGCCGACGACACCAACACGACATCGGGACCCATGACGTCGCCGATCACCCTCGCCAGATACGGATAGTGCGTGCAGCCCAACAACAACGCATCGACGTCCGCAGATGAGACGGGCGCGAGGAGCCGCTCGGTGAGGAGGCGCACCTCTTGACCCGAGGTCTGACCACGCTCGACGAATTCGACCAAACCGGGGCATGCCGCCGAAACAAGCTCGACATTCGGGTCGACGTCTGCGACGGCTCGGTCGTACGCCCCGGAATCGATGGTGCCAACGGTACCGATGACGCCCGCCCGCCCGATTCGCGTTGCCTGCACTACGGCGCGCGCGCCAGGCTCGATGACACTGACGACCGGAACGGGCAAAACTTCGGCCAATTGTTCGAGCGCAACTGACGCCGCGGTGTTGCACGCAACGACGACCATCTTGACGTCGAAATCGTTCACAAGACTCGTGGCAATTTCATGCGCGTACCGCTGCACTTCGGCCGGTGGTTTGTTGCCGTACGGATAACGACCGGTGTCGCCGATGTAGACGAGGTCTTCGCCCGGCAAGAGGTCGATGACCGCCCTCGCGACCGTCAGGCCTCCGAAGCCCGAGTCAA
>JBEBAF010000055.1:0-3650 GCA_041159045.1 Actinomycetota bacterium | reverse complement strand
TGGATACCCAGCGAGACCTGATCGGCTTCGTTCTTGCCGGCCGCTACCGAATCGCGGCACGGAACGGAATGGGCAACGCCGCGAACAACGACCCGCGTGGGATGTTCGATGCGTTCGACGTCCGATCCAACATCGCTGTGCGTGTTCGACTGACGCCACTCGAAGATCTCGTCGATCCGTTTTCGTCGAATCGCAAAACCGTTGGCGAGGCACGGCGCGCGATTCAGCATCACCTGCAACTTGCGTTGTCCACTTCGCATCCCGCTCTCGCGCCCATCTCCGACTGGGGCGACACCGACATCAACGGGGTGCGCTGCATCTACACCGTCCTCGGCCAGATGCCGGGAGGCAGTCTCCGGGAAATGCTCGACCGTGGTCGGCGGCTCACGCCTTCGCAGGCGCTCGTTGTGGGCCTCGACATCTGTCGGGCCCTCCATGCCGTCCATCAGGCCGGCTGGGTGCACGGCGATGTCCGCCCCGCCAATATCATCTTCGACGCCAACCGCCGTGCCCGTCTGGGGGCCCTCGACGTTCTGACCCGCGAAAACATTGGGGAAGCCGACATCGAGCGGGCCCGGTACGCGGCCCCCGAGGTGGGCCAAGGTGCGGCACCCACGGCACAGTCCGACGTCTATTCACTCGCCCTCAGCCTTGTTGAAGCCGTGACGGGCGAGGTGCCCTTCAATGCCGACTCGGTCAGCGTTGCCCTGGCGAACCGCGTCGACAAGTTGCTGCCGGTGAACGCCGACCTCGGACAGTTGGCGAGCGTTCTCGAACGTGCCGCGCGGCCCGACAGCGAAAGTCGTTTCTCGGCTCGCGAACTGGGTGAGGCATTGGTTGCGATCGCGAAGCGTGTGCCGCGACCAACGCCGATCGATGTCGTTGGTGTCGAGGGCATGTTGACGCCACTCGAGCCGGTTGGTGGAGTCATCGATCATGGTGATGCGGGTGATCCGACGGGCGACATCACGCGACCGGTGCACACCGCGGTTGACAAATCGAAAGACACGATCGCTGCGTCGCAGGGAATGCGCATCAATGAAAGCGCTGCGGTCGACGATCCGACGGGCGAAATTGCTGCGGCACGCGTATCGCGTCGTCGCGGACGCAAGATCGTCGCCGTCGTTGCGGCGATAGCAGTGGTCGGTGGCGGTGTCGCCGGATACTTCCTGTTGAAGAAAGACAGCCATCAAGTGCCAGTGCTCGTGGGCCTGACCCAAGGCGAAGCCGAGAATCTCATCGTCAACTTCGACTGGAAGCTCGACGTGCAGGAAGGTCGCAGCGACGTCGTCGATACGGGTCAGATCATTTCCACCGATCCCGGTGACGGAAGGATGCTTCAAGAAGGCAAGTCGCTCACGATCGTCGTTTCCCAGGGTCCGACGTTCTCAACTCTCGAAGACTTCAGCGGCAAGACACTCGACGTGGCCAAGCAGCGCATCGAGGAACTGGGTCTCGTGGCGGTGTCCGACACCATCAACGACGAGAACGTGCCCGCGGGAACCGTTCTGAAATGGGCGGTTGCCGAGCAGCCGTCGGCATCGGTCGGCGATCAAGTCGTCAAGGGCACCACCATTACCCTCACGGTCTCCGACGGCCCGGCCCCGCGTGTCGTGCCCGACCTCGTGGGCCTCGATCCAGCGGCAGCCGAAGCCAAACTCGCCGAGTTGGGCCTCACTTCGACCAAGTTGGCCGACGACGTCGGCGCGGCCGACCCCGGCAAGGTCGGCGGACAAATTCCTGCAGCCGGCGAAACCGTTCCGCGCGGCGGCAGTGTCAGCTACTGGATCTCGAAGGGCCAGGAACTCGTCACCATTCCGTACGTGCAGATGCAGTACAAGGCGACCGTCGAAAAGCGTCTCACCGAGGCGGGATTCGTCATCGGAACCGTCACCGGCAAAACCGATCATCGCCTGAAGAAACTGTTCATCGGCGGCAAGGAAGTGAAGAGTGGTGACGAGGTCGCGAAGGGTTCCACCGTCGACCTCGAGTATTACGGTGCATGAGCACCGACCGCGAAATTTCTGACGTACCGGGTGCGCACGGCACCGCCGGCCTCGACGACATCAGCATCTTCCCGTGGCAAGTGGCGCGCGGAAAACGATTCGTCAAGAAAGTTGCGCGACGCATCGGATTGAATCGCGCGTGGGCGACATTGATCGTGGTGTTGAGCGGCTTGTTCGCAGTCAGCGCAACCATCACGGTGCTCGTCGTTTCGCTCGACTCGATCGCAACCGACTTGCACACCAACACGTCGACCATCAACTGGGCTCTCACCGGACCGATGCTCGCCTTCGGTGTCGTTGGTCCGGCGTTCGGCAAAGCCGGCGACCTCTGGGGTCACAAGCGGCTCTTTCTCATGGGTCTCATGGGCGCTGCATTGTTTTCTGCGCTCACCGCGGTGGCGTGGAACGCGGCGACGATGATTCTCTTCCGCACGCTGTCGGCAACCGCCGGTTCGGCAACGGGGCCGGCAGCGATGGCATTCATCAATCGCATGTTCGAACCCGAAGAGCGCGTGCGTCCACTCGGTTATTGGAGTTTCACCACGGCGGGCGCGCCGGTGCTCGGCGTTGTGCTCGGAGCACCGGTCGTCGAAGCAGTCGGCTGGCGCATCATTTTCGTCGTTCAGGCACCGCTTCTCGTTCTTGCGCTCCTCGTGTCGTGGCGCCTGCTTCCCGAAACCGAACGCAAGCCCGACGTGAAGTTCGATCTTCGTGGCTCGGCCGTATTGGGGCTTGGCGCAACCTCGCTGTTGCTCGCCATCAACCGCGGACACTCGTGGGGCTGGACCAGCGTGCCCGTTGTTTCGTTGCTCATCGTCGGGTCCGTTGCACTCTGGACCTTCGTCCGTGTCGAGAAAAGTGCCGAGGCTCCTCTGATGCCGATGAAGTGGTTGCGTACGGGGAACGTCGTGTACCCGGCGCTCAGCCAATCGCTCATCAACTTCGCTTACATGGGCGGGTTCTTCACCGTCCCGCAGTTGCTCGAGAAGGGTCTGCACTATTCGACATCGCACATCGGTTGGCTCGTCATCTCTCGACCGCTCACGTACTCGTTCGTCGCGGCTGCCGCCAGCGCGATCACCCTCCGCATCGGCGAACGCCGGAGCGGTGTCTTCGGCGCTTCGGCGACCATCGTGTCGATGTTCGTTCTCGGCGCCGTCGGGGTCGGGTCGTCCGATTGGTTGATCATCCTCGGTTTGGCCCTCACGGGTGTCGGATTGGGCGTCGCAGGGCCGGCGCTGACGGGTCTCATCGCCAGTGCGGTCAACCCCGACGACATCGGCACCGCCGCGGCCTTTCAGCAGTTGATGATGCAGATGGGTGCCGTCACGGGCACCACCGTGATGACGATGGTTCACGAGTCGACGTTGTCGCGCGGTGTGGTCGATAGTTATGGCTACGCGCTGTGGGTGGGTGGACTCGCAGCCTTCGTCGGTTTACTTGCGGCACTGAAGGTGCAGCCCTTGCGGCGATAAGGTTCGCTCCGATGAAACGCCGCGTCTTTTTCGTAATAGCCACATTGATCGGTGTCGCCTCGCTCACATCGTGTGGTTCGGGTTCCGACAAGCTCGCACTGTCGGGAAGCGCAAAGAACTTCACGATGGATCCGAAGTACACGGAATTCTGCACGGCCTACGACAATCT
>JBEBAF010000054.1:0-6205 GCA_041159045.1 Actinomycetota bacterium | reverse complement strand
GACCTGCTCTGCGAGGGTCGATTGATTCTCGGTGTGGGTACCGGATGGAACTACGTCGAGTACGAGTCGCTCGGCATGGAGTACCGCAACCGCGCAAAGCGCATGGAAGAACAAGTCGAAGTGATGCGCAAATTGTGGGGCAATCAGGTCGTCGACTTCGACGGCAAGTACCACCGCATCGATCGGGCGGGCATCTATCCGTTGCCGAATCGACAGATTCCGGTGTGGTTCGGCGGATCAGCCGAAGCCTCGGTGCGTCGCGCCGGCCGAATCGGCGATGGTTACATCTTCGGCAACCTCGGAGCGCGTGTCGACGCGGCGAACGTGATGTTGAAGGAAGAAGTCGAAGCGAACGGCCGCAACTGGGCCGATTTCCCTCGCGATGCGGTGGTTCACCTCCAGCGTGGCGAAGCAGAACTCGCCCCCGAAGTCGCATCGTGGAAGGCCACGAATCCGCAATGGATCTCGCTGTCGACCATGGCGAATCGCATGTTCCAGGGCATGAACCCCGTGAACAAGGTCGACGATCAGATCACGATGCTGGAACGGGCGATGGAGTTCGTGAAGTCGGTGTGATTCGCGCTGGCGGTGTCACACCGGCGCGTCGCACGAGCGGCGCGGTTCGGTGGCTGCCGGCAAATTGCGCCACATGTCGTCGAGCAGGTCGTCGCGCATCGCGCGATGCGAAGTGCTGTGCCACAGGTTCACGTGCTGCAGCGGATCGTTACGCAGGTCGTAGAGCTCTCCGTCGGATCCGTCGTGCAACGTGCCGGGAAGCGTGGCCGTGCACACCCAGCCGTCGCGTGTGATGGTGCGCAGCGACACGATCTTTCCGAAGAGAACGCTGTCCCATTCAGTGAGTACGCGTTCATGCCCGAGCTCCGCGGCTTCCGCATCGTTGATCGGTAGCCGTGCGGCCTCGGTGTATTCGGGGCGTTCGAGGCCGGCAATTTCGGCGAACGTGGCAGCGAGCGACACGAGACCAACCTGCGTATCGACGGTGGTGGGAACAACGTTGTGCCTCGACGGAGCGGGCCGCCAGATGAGAGGAAGGCGCATGAGCGAATCAACGTGGTACGGGCCCTTGAAGAGCAAACCGAAGTCGCCCTGAAATTCGCCGTGGTCGGTGGTGAAGATCACGTCGACGTCGTCGTACCAGCCCTTTTCGCGGAGCAGGTTGATGATGCGGCCGATGCCTTCGTCGATCAATTCGTTTTCGATGTGCACCATTGCGTTGATCTCGCGCACTTGATCGGCGGTCAACGTGTTCGGTACCCAGGTTGCCGGTGCCTCATAGTTCGACACGAAGCTGCCGTTGTACCAAGCGAGCCATTGCGCCGGCTTGGTGGCAAGAATCCTTTCGCGTTCGATCGGATCGTCGACCCAGCCTGCCGGTAGGTCGAGGTCGCGCCAGTTGACGCGGTGCAGTTCCGACATCGGCGGATCCCACGCGTGATGCGGGTCGGGAAAACTGACCCAGCAGAACCAATCGTCGTCGTTGCTTTGCTGCGACAACCACGACACGGCGCGTTCCGCCACCCAATCGGTGTGATACCAATCGCGTGGCATCGGGTTGTGCTTCACCTGCGGTGCGCCGGTGTCGCCGCCACCCTCGTCGTTGACCTGCAGTTTGTTGTTGAGAATCGGGTAGAGCATGCCCACCGCTTCGGGGTGGTTTTCGCGCAACCACTTCGCGTAGTGCAACGGCCCGAGACCGTTGTGTGTGGAGAACTCGAGATGTTCGAAGCCACGGTGCGGTTCGAGGCGGCCATCGGGCGACTGCCGGTAGACGGTTTCTTCACCGGCCGTTGCAAGCGAGTTCTCGGTGAACAGCGCGAACGGATCGAGGAATGGCTCGAAGTGCGCCTTGCCGATGAGTGCGGTGCGGTAACCGTTGCGCCAGAGGTCCATTGCGATGCTCGGCGCATCGACGGGGAGCGCGACGCCGTTCATCCACACCCCGTGCGTCGACACATGCTGGCCCGTCAACATCGTGCTGCGTGATGGCATGCACACGACGTTCGATGGAATGGCGCGTGAATAACGAATTCCCTCTGCGGCGATGCCGTCGATGACGGGAGTGCGTGCAACCTGCCCACCGTTGCAGCCGAGTGCGTCGTAGCGCTGTTGATCTGTCGTAATGAAAAGAATGCGACGCGCCATGTCAGCCCTTTCCGAACTTTGCTTCGAGATTTTTCAGTCCCTCGCCTGCTGCGGCACCAATTGCCAAACCGAGAACTTCGGGTTCGATATCGGTGCTGTAGATGACGATGCACGTGTTGTCGGCAAGCGGCAGAACGTCGAACATGCCGAGGTGTTTCGTGATGAGTGGGTTGTTGACGATGGTGTACTGGAACCGACGTAGGTCGTTGTCGACGAGGAGGATCTCTTCTTCGAACACGATTCCCGTGGGCAAAGTGACCCAGCGTCGGCTGCCTTCGATGCGTGTCGACGACGTGGGAAACCATTCGTGCAACGCGCCTGAACGGCCGATGAAGGCCCAGACGTCGGCAGCGGAGGCCGACAAAATGGCATACCGTCTGACAGAACCCATGGGTTCAAGTTACCCGTTCAATCGGTGGGGAGAGACCAATCAATCGGGCGCTGGCCGTGCGACACGAGGGCATCGTTGGTCCGTGAAAAGGGCTTGCTTCCAAAGAAACCGTTGTGTGCCGACAACGGCGATGGATGTGCCGACTCGATGATGGTGTGCCGGTCGGAGCCGGCTGACGCCTCGATCAACGACTTCTTCTTTCGCGCGTGTGCACCCCAGAGGACGAACACGACGTGCTCTTCCTTCTCGGCAACCGCGGCGATGACGTGATCGGTGAAAACTTCCCAGCCCTTGCCCTGGTGCGATGCTGCTTGTTGGGCACGCACGGTCAGTGTCGTATTGAGAAGCAGGACACCTCGCGCCGCCCAACTGTCGAGACAGCCGTGGGAGGGCGGCACCACGCCGAGGTCACTGCGCAATTCTTTGAAGATGTTGAGCAGGCTCGGTGGAATCGCAACTCCTCGATTGACCGAAAAACACAAACCGTGAGCCTGTCCGCGTCCGTGGTACGGGTCTTGTCCGAGAATGACGACGCGGGTGTTCGCATACGGCGTTGCATGAAGTGCCCGAAACACCTGATCGTGCGGCGGATACACCGGGCCGCGTTTCCGTTCGTCGGCGACGAAGTCCTGCAACGATTTCCAGTACGGCTGTGCGAATTCACCGCGGAGTATCGGGTTCCAATCGGTGTGCACCCTGATAGAAAATAGTTCCACATGGACGTCATCGTTGGTATCGACATCGGCGGAACGAAGTTTGCCGCGGGTCTTGTCACCACCGACGGCACCATCATCGACCGCACGCGTTGCAAGGTGAACTCTGCCCAGAGCGACGAGGGTCTGTTCAGCGACCTGTGCGGACTGGTGTCCGAAATGCTCGTTCGCGCGCGTGGTCAGCACGGTGCCACACCTGTTGCGGTGGGCAGCGGTTGCGCCGGGCCCGGCGAACCGAATACCGAACACGTTTCGCCGTTGAACATTCCGTGTTGGAGAAATTTTCCTCTCGCTCAACGTCTGCGCGATTTCACCAATCTTCCGGTGTTCGGTGACGGTGACGCCAAGGCACTTGCGCTGGGCGAAGGCTGGAAGGGTGCGGCGCGAGGGTGCGACAATTTCCTCGCCATGGTGGTGTCCACGGGCGTCGGTGGCGGCATCGTGCTGAACGGCAAGTTGCTCGATGGCGCTTCGGGCAATGCCGGACACATCGGCCACGTGATCGTCGAGCCGAGTGGTCGACGTTGCGCATGCGGCGCGCGGGGATGCCTCGAGGCCGAGGCGTCGGGTCCGGCGATCGAGGCCATCACCGGCAGGCCGCCCACGCAGCCGACGTACGAAACGATTCAACGCACCGGGCGTTTGGTTGGTCGGGGCATCGCTTCGGTGTGCAACTTGCTCGACCTCAAACTTGCGGTCGTCGGTGGAAGCGTCGCCCTCGGATTCGGTGCGCCGTTTTTCCAGGCGGCGCAGTCGACGATCGACGACCTGTGCGGTCTCGAACATTCCAAAGGTGCGCGCATCGTTCCCGCGCGTTTGGGCGACGACGGATCACTGATCGGCGCGGCCGCAGTTGGCCTGCGCGGGCTCAATCGTCAGCGCGGCTGACTTTCAGCCACCGAATTTTCTGTAGACGCGTTCAATCGGACCGCGGCCGATGAAGCGTTGCCACCACGCACCGAAGGTAACGAGGAACAGCCACATGAGAACCGACAGGCCGAGCGCCGCGTCGAGGCCGGTTGCGGTGACCCAATGAAGTCGGTTCACGATCGCGTTGTATGCCAGTCCGTGCATGATGTACAGCGTCAGGGTGACTTGCCCGGCGCGCGAAAGTGCAACAACGATCGGCGAGTCGGGTAGGCGTTCAACGATCAGCGACACCGTGATGATGACAAGTATCGACGTCATCGCGACACCGACCGTGGCGAGCATCCCGCGTTCGAACGGGTCGGTACTGGTGACTCGTTGCCATGCCCCGTCGGTTGACCGGCGCACGATGGTGCTGATGCCGTAAACCACTGCAATTCCCGCACCCAGCGGAGCCAGCAGCCGCAGGCGGTTGGCGAAGAACCATGGCAACGATTTGCCGACGATCAGGCCGATACAGAAAAAGGCGAACCAAGGGAAGATCGGGTGCGTGTAGTCGACGAAGTACCGGAAAACGAAGTTGCGTGGCGTGTAGGGAAACCGCGGGCTGAGCCAAGAAGTCGAATGGAGGTCTTGTTCGCGGAAGAATCGCCACATCGACAGCGCGGCAGCGAACGTCGCGCATGCGCCGGCCAGCAAGGCGAGATTGCGTCTTGACCATGTGACCACGACGGATGCAAGAACGAAGTACAACCCGTAATACGGCAGGATCGTTCCGTTCCACACCCATTCGAACATCGAACCAATGGCGAACAGGAAGACACCACGACGCACGAGAACCCAGCGATCGAAGTTCGCCGATGTGAGGAGCGCACAACTGATGCCGGACACCATCACGAAGATGACGGGGCTCGGCGCGAGGATGCCGTTCCACGCATCCATGATCCGCATGAAAAAATTCGAGTATTGCGAACCGATCGCATTCGCACGGTTCAGGTAGCCGTGATAGTTGAGAATGATGATGCCGAGCAGCGCAACACTGCGCGTCGCATCGAGAGACTGATTGCGAACGAGACCACTACGAGTCGTGCCCGTGAAGCCCGGGTCGAGGGGCGTTGTCACAACCACTCGACAATGTCGGGGGACACCAATGTGAGTGGGCGTTGCACATCGACAAGGTCGCCAGCGTTCGGAAGGGGATCGCCAGCGGAAACGACGGCCAATGCGTTGTGCATGTACGGCGATTCGACGAGCGGAATGCGGACGCGGCCGAAGTGAAAAGGACTGTCGCCATTGGCCAGTGGAGCAACGCCGTGCGCCGTTCCTGCGCCGATGACGAGCAAATGACCATCGTGTTCGATTCGGGTTGCTCGGTAACCGGCTGTTTCGCCGGCACGGCAAACTTCGACGCGTTGCACGTCGGCGCTGAGCGTGAAGTGTCCCTTCGTGCCGTGCCACAGGGCCGTACCCATTCGAGCCTCGACCGTGCGTCGATCGCTGAGAGTTCGCAGTGCGTGAAGCGATGCCGGTGCCAAGTGGCTAACTGACACGGTGACGCATTCGGGAATGATCGGCAACCACGCGCGAACCTCGGCGAGTCGGGCTTCGTCGGATCCGGCAGTTGGACTGTGAATGGAACACGCGTGGATGACGCCGCCGATTCGGGCAACATCCTGAACGAGAAGCGGGAAGTCGTCGTGCGTCGCGCCGAAGCGTCGCATCGACGAAGCGAGCTTCACGATGACGCGGCCCTTCCAGCCGCGGCGCGCAAGAACGTCGACGTCGCGTTGCGAGCCGACGGTGAGCATCGCATTGGCCGGAATCTCGACTTCGTCGAGTTCGCCGACCGGGGTCATCACATGTGCGGCGAATTTCTCGGGCACATCGGCCGCTTCATGAATGGTGCCGACTGCAACCGTTGTCGTATCAGGAAGAAGTTCGGCGACAAGTTCGAGCAACTTCGTGCGACCGAGTCCGTAACCATTGCCCTTGACGACGGGTACGAGATGCGGAGTTGCGTCGGCGACCGACTTCACGTGCGACCGAAAGGCGCGTTCATCGATGCGGAGAC
>JBEBAF010000053.1:0-8690 GCA_041159045.1 Actinomycetota bacterium | reverse complement strand
ACGACGCGCAGGCTGTTCGTGTTGCGCGGAATGATGCAGATTTCCAGTCGGTGCAGGTGGAGTTCGTCGAACGCGAATCTGAAGAGCGTCACCACGGCCTCGGCAACGTAGGCGTTTCCGGTCTTGCGTTGGTCGATCCAGTAACCGATGGTGGCACCTTGCATGGCACCGCGCATCACGCCATTGAGGTTCACCTCGCCGCAGAACGCATTGTCGACGAACAAGCCGAACGAATACGACGTGCCGGTTTGGCGTTCGCGGTCGCGCATGTTGCAGCGTGCGGAGAAGATGTCGCGATCGTTTGCCGGGTCGGGCTGCGTGATGGGGCGTAGTGGCTCCCACTTCAGCAACCAGTCGGCGTTGTGCTTGCGGCATTCGCTCCACGCGGCGAAATCCTGTGCGTTCAACGGCCGGAGCACGATGCGCTTCCCGTATAGCCGCAGCATCGGTGCACCGACGCTGCCGTGTGCCGCCGTGGCGGGATGTGACGTGCGTGGGTTCAACGAGCTCATGGCCGAAAGAAGTCTCGCAGAATGTCGACGAGCGGTTCGCCCCGCAAGAGTTGCGCGGTGCGTGTTCGCGTAGCCACCGCAACGCCGTCGGCGAGCGAGGTGGTCGACACCGTGAGACCTTGCAGTTGCAGCTTGCGCAGAATCGCGACCAGTGCACAACAGCCACCAACGATGATGTCGGCGCGATCGGCGGGCAAGCCCGGATTGAAAACGCGATCGGCGAGCGATTCGGTGGCAAGTGTGCGGAAGACATCTTCTACGGCATCGCGTTCGAGGTGCATTCCGTGAAGTGCCGTTGCATCGTACGCATGAAGGCCGAGTTCGACCATTGCGATGGTGATCACCGTGCCGGCCACACCGACGAGACGTTCGCAGTACTCGAGTTCGGGAATCTCGCGCACCACATCGTCGACTTCGTCGATGACGGCGCCGATTGCGTTGGTGAGTTCTTCGGGCCGCGGCGGGTCGTGGCGGAGAATCTTCTCGCTGAGGCTGCGTGCGCCGTAGGGGATGCTGACGACTCGTGGCGTTTTGCCGGGTTCGCCGACGGCGAATTCGGTCGAACCGCCGCCGATGTCGACGACGGTGACGGGGCCCGAGCCCTGCGGTAGCGAAAGGTTGCGCTGCGCGCCGAGGAACGAGAGATTTCCCTCGGTGAGGCCGTCGATCACGGCGACATCACACCGCAATGCGGTGCGAGCCATTTGCACGAACGGATCGGCATTCGCCGCGTTGCGCACGGCGGCCGTTGCAACGGCGTGCGCGGTGCTTACTTCGTGCGCGTCGAGGATCGTTCGGATTTCGGCGAAGCGCGCACGCGTGGCATCGATCGATTCGTCGCTGAGATTGCCCGACGCATTCACGCCACTACCGAGGCGCGTGACCACGCTGTCGCGGTGTACGACGGTGTCGCCGTCGAGAATGAGTAACTTCACCGAGTTGCTGCCGATGTCGATGACACCAACTTTGTCGTTCGGGTTTCCCGTGTCGTTCGGGTTTCCCGTGGTGTCAGACATGACGCAACTCGCTTGCGTAGTCGACGCGTTCGGCCACCCATGCGCCAACCGGGTCGTTGCCACCCGCCAGCCACCACGCGAAATGTGCGTGCAGACACTTCACGCCCTTGCGTGTTCCGGCAACACCCGCGCTGGGTGCCGGGCCGGTGTGTTCCGACGGCATTGCTTCCGACCGCAGGCGGGCGTAGGAGGCGTGTGCAGCTTCGAGATCGGCAGGATCGACCTCGGCCTCTGCTTGATCGACACCACCCGCGGCTTCGAGTCGCGACACGACCGTGTATTCCTCTTTTCCGACGAGCCAGAAAAGTGTTGGCATCGGGGTTCCGTCGTCGAGAAGCGGGCTGTTGCGCACAACCACGGGATCGCCGTTGGCACGGCGCACGACGACTTCGAATTCTCCCTGTGGTTTGCGGCCGAGGAGTTCGGTCACCCGAGCAACGTCGGCTTCTGTCGCCATCGAGCGATTTGCGTGGATCAGAGGATTGCGATGAGGAGCAACACCAAGACGGCGACTCCGGCGACGACGGGAAGTGCGCGCTTGAGAAGCGGAGCGCCGGCGGTTTCGAGCAGGTTGATGGGCGCCGCTTCGGGGCCGTCGATCTTGCGCACGACGGGCTGTGCCGTTTCGCCTGACGCTGCGGGTTCGGCGGCGGGTGCCGGTGTCGTGGCTGCGGCCGGTTCTTGCGCGATGAGCGTGTTGAGGTTGTCGGAGAATTGGGCGAGCAACTTGTCGGACACGTCGGCGAGTGCGCCGCGACCGAACTGAGCAACCTTGCCGGTGATCGAAAGCTCGGTGTTCACATCGACACGCGTGGTGTTCGCATCGACTGCAGTGAGTCGGGCGGTGATGAGCGCAGACGCGTTGCCCTTGCCGCCGGTGTCGCGGCCTTCGCCCTTCAACACGGCCTTGTGGTTGGTGTCGTCTTTCTCGACGAACACTGCCTGACCCTTGAACTGCGCCTGAATCGGGCCGACCTTGACCTTGACCGCGCCGCGGTACGTTTCGCCTTCGACTTCCTGCAGCTGCGCGCCGGGAAGACACGGTGCAATGCGCTCGACGTTGGTGAGCACGTTCCATGCTTCGGCGACGGGCACGTTCACGGTGAAAGTGTGATTCAGGGGTTCCATGTGCGAAGGTCCTCGATGGTGTCGATATCTGCGGGGGTTCCCGTGCAGGGTACTTGCTCCACAAGTTCGGGGCGACTGGAGATCAGGTGACGTGCACCGAAATCACCGCTGGTGGGCAACGACGGCCAGATTTCACGACGAATGAGGGCTGGCGTGCGGGTTGGTGAGTTCGCGTAGGTGGCGACGGCGATCGGCGACGAGGACTCGGCAACGGCGGCCCACACATCGGGCCCGATTCCCGGTTGATCGCCGAGGCCCACGATGACAGCGTCGGCCCCGAGCCTGCCGGCGTGGGCGATGCCCGACTGCAGTGACGTGGCCTGACCGTCGTGCCAGTCGTGGTTCACGACAACCTGAACGCGGGGGTCATCGAATGCGAAGTTTTCCGCGCCGCAGACCACGACGATCGCGTCGATGGCGGCACCCGCATCGATGGCGGCGAGAACGGCATCAACCGCGTGGTCGACCACCCGGCGGCCCCGCACGAGGGCATTGAGCTTGTGTTCCGGACCCGAAAAGCGTGATCCTGCGCCTGCAGCAAGGATCACGGCGACGTTCATGCCCCCAGCCTGCCCGAAAACGGTCTTGCAGCACACTCGAGGTCGGTAGTTTTGTACCGATGTCAGGGGGCCTTCATCGTCGATTCGCCGTTGCGGCGGCCGTTGTCGGTGTCGTTGGCTCGTCGTTGATCGGTGTGGATGGTGTTTCGGCGGCCGGTCGGGCAGTCATTGTGCCGCCGTCGGTCGTGCATTCGCAGTGGCGCGCGCCCGATGCCCTCACCAAAGATGCCCTGCCACGCCACGACGTTTTGCGGGACCGCGCCGTCGACGCCGTCGCTGCGTTCGATGCGTTCCTCGAGTCACGCTCGCCGATCGATTCGGCCCGCTATCTGCGCAGCCTCGCATCGGTGGTCGCCATCGTTGCGGCGCGCACTTCGGTTCCACGTTCCGACATGTTGGCGGCGTGGCGCAATGCATCGTTGCGTCATCAGAAGGCGATTCTCGTTGGTCTCACCACGTTGGGCACCGGTTACCTGTTCGGTTCCGACAATCCGAAGAAGGGTCTCGATTGCTCGGGCCTCGTTGCGTACGCGTGGGGAGCAGCCGGCGTTGATCTTCCGCTGAAATCGGATCGTCAATTGGAACAGGGTCGACCCGTGTCGCGCGACGAGGCGCACGCCGGCGACATCGTCTGGTATCCCGGGCACACGATGATCTATCTCGGTATCGGTGACATCGTGTTGCATTCAGCCCGGCCGAACCTTGGTGTGCGCGTGGGCACGATCAACTGGAAAGAAGCAACGAACGTGCGCTTCGCCAACCCCGCGCCGGTTGCCTGATTCGGTTGGCGCGAATCAGTTCGCGTGAATCGGACCCGATGAATCGCGTAGTGACGGCGCATTGCGGCCCGTGCGTCGCGCGATGATTTCGGCGCAAATCGAGATGGCGGTTTCTTCCGGTGTGCGCGCGCCGAGGTCGAGGCCGATGGGCGACATGAGACGCGACAACTCGGCTTCGCCGGTGACTCCCACTTCGGCGAGGCGCTCGAGGCGTTTGGCGTGCGTTTTACGTGACCCCATCACGCCGATGTAGCCGACGCGGGTGGCCAGTGCACCCTTCACGGCGGGAACGTCGAACTTCGCATCGTGCGTGAGAATGCACACCGCATCGCGCGGGCCGAGGGTTTTTCCTTCCGCGGTGAAAAGGTCGCCGGGCCACGACACAACCACGTTGTCGGCCATGGGGAAGCGACGACGCGTGGCGAAGATTTCCCGCGCATCGCACACGGTGACGCGGTAGCCGAGAATCTTGGCGACGCGCGCAAGTGCGGCGGTGAAATCAACGGCACCGAAGATCCACATTTGTGGTGCCGGAGCGAAGCTTTCGATGAACACTTTGACGGTTGGTGTGTCGGCAAGATCCTCGGGTGTCGTTTGGCCGTCGGGGCCGTAGTGGCGCACGCCGGTGGTGCCGGCTTCGAGTTCACCCAATGCATCGCGTGCGACGACGCGATCGAGTTCGGTGGTACCGAGGGAACCGATGTGAGTGTGGTTCGGTGCGACGAGAATCGTCGCGCCGGTGTGTGGCCCTTCGATGACGGTGGCCAATGCGACGGGTTCGTGCGAACGTGTGTGTTCGTCGAGCGTGTCGAGCAGCGGCGCGATGGAGTCATCGGCGGGCTGAATGAAGAGATGGATGATGCCGCCACACGTGAGGCCCACGGCGAATGCTTCGTCGTCGGAATAGCCGAACGTGACGACACCGCTCGGCTTTTCACCGGCGAGGATGGCGAGCGCTTCCGATACCACGGCACCTTCGACGCAACCGCCGCTGACCGAACCGACAACTTGGCCCGTTTCGCTGACGGCCATCGCGGCGCCGGGTTCGCGGGGCCCCGAACCTTCGATGTCGACCACGCGGGCGATGGCAAAGCGCGTATTGGCGCGGCGCCACGTGGCGAATTCGGGGAGAAGGTCGCGCATGGGTGCAGTGTACGGGCGTCAGTCGAGGCGCGAAATCGCGCGGCAGAGCCGGTCGAGGGCGTCGATGGAATGGCCCTCGACGAAATCGTCGACGTGGGGCAGTGCAGCCGCCATTCCCTTGGCCAGTGGTGCATAGCCCTTCGTCACCTTGAGGGGGTTCACCCAGATGGTGCGGTGTGCGGCGCGGTGGAGTCGTTTCATTTGTTCGCCGAGAAGTGCCGCGTCACCGCGATCCCATCCGTCGGACAAGATGACGACGATCGAACCGCGCGCCAGGCCACGCACGCCCCAATCGTCGTTGAATGTACGCAGACATTCACCCAGCCGCGTGCCGCCGCTCCAATCGGTGACCTGTCGCGCGGCGCGCGAAATTGCTTCGTCGGGATTCCACGTGGCGAGCTCCTTGGTGAGGCGCGTGAGACGCGTGCCGAAAGTGAATGCTTCGACGCGTTGGCGCCCGGCCACCGCCGCGTGAACGAAGCGCAGGAACGCGCGGGAATACGGTTCCATCGAACCCGAAATGTCGAGAAGCAGAACGAGGCGACGCAACTTGTCGTCGGGTTGCTTCCAGTAGCGACGCAAGGGTTCACCACCGGAGCGCAGCGATGCGCGAACCGTTCGGCGCAGGTCGGGAACCGCATGCGTGCCGTGTGCACTGCGCAGACGCAGCGATTTCCGACGCGGTCCGGCCAAACGCAAACGCGACATCAGTTCGCGCGCGAGCACGAGTTCGTCGTCGCTGTAATTGGCGAAGTCTTTCTCGCGCAACGATTCGACCGCAGAGAAACGAAGCGTGAGTGTGATGTCGGCTTCCGACATGCCCGCGTTGCCGTCGGTTCCGGCGTCTTCACCGTCGTCGGTGGCCAGGGCAATGCGGATGGTTTCCATCTCTGGGTCGGCAGTGTTCGCTGTGCGTGAATCCCAGAACACGGCGAATGCGCGGTCGAAAGTCGCAAAATCTTCGGGTCGGCGCACCAACGTTGCGCGTGCCGCCCAATACACCGCGTTGCGATTGCCGATGCCCAGCCTGTGGAGCGACTCGACGAACGACACGACGCTGTCGACGGGGGCATTCAAGCCGGCGCGACGCAACACGCGGGCGAAGGCAACCGCCATCGCTTCGGGCGTTGTGAGTTCCGTCGGCTGTGCCGATTCAGCCGTGGAAGGCACCGCGTTCGAGCGCCTGCTTGACGAGTGCAGCGACGCCCGTTTCGCGCACGCGTTCGTGGTCTTCGCGGTACTTGAGTACCGTGCCGAGTGTGAGCTCGACGACTTCGTCGTTCAGTTGTGTCACGCCCATGCGCCCGAGGGCGGTTGCCCAGTCGATGGTTTCGGCGATTCCCGGTGGTTTGTACAACTGCAGCGCGCGAAGTGCTTCGACGGCGCCGGCAACCTGGCGAGCAAGGTTCACGCCCGCTTCGGGCACGCGCAGTTTCACGATGGCAACTTCGCGATCGAAGGTGGGGTGTTCGACCCAGTGGTAGAGGCAGCGGCGCTTCAGCGCATCGTGCACGTCGCGCGTGCGGTTCGACGTGAGAATCACCACGGGCGGAACCTCGGCGCGGTATGTGCCGAGTTCCGGAATCGTGATCTGGAAGTCGGAGAGCACTTCCAGCAGGTAGGCCTCGAACTCGTCGTCGGCGCGGTCGATTTCGTCGATCAGGAGAACGGGCGACGGGCCGTCGGCGTGGTCGATGGCGCGCAGCAACGCACGCTTCAGTAGGAACTTCTCGTTGTAGAGCTGCGCCTCGAGTTCGCCCGTTCCGGTGCCGCGCGCTTCGCCCGACGCTTCGGCGGCGCGGAGGTGCAAAAGCTGACGCGCGTAGTCCCAGTCGTACACGGCCTGTGCGGCATCGATGCCCTCGTAACACTGCAGGCGGATGAGTTCGCTGCCGCGTGCCTCTGCGAGAACTTTCGCGAGTTCGGTTTTGCCGACGCCGGCTTCGCCTTCGAGCAACAACGGACGCTGCAGGGTGAGCGCAAGGAACACCGCCGTGGTGAGGCCTTCGTCGACGAGGTAATCGTGGGCGACCAGTGCGTCGCGAACGACCTCGGGCGACTCGGGAGCGGCGGAGAGGTATGCCATCGCGGGAAGCCTACGAGTCGATGACTTACGAATCGAATCCGAGGCCGAGGCGATCGAGGCCGCGCAACCACAGGTTGCGTTTGCCCGTTTTGTCCTCGTGTTGCAACGACCAACGGGTGGCTTGGATTCCCATGAATCGGAACGGCTCGGGCGGGAAGGGCAGCGGTCGATCTTGTACGAATTTGGTGGAGGTTGCCTTCGAGCGACGGCCGTCGAGCAGGTCGAGCATCACTTCGCCACCGAAGCGTGAAGCGGCGGTGCCGAGGCCGGTGTAACCGAGCGCATAGGCAACGCGGCCGCCCATTGCGCGACCCCAGAACACGCTGAAGCGACTGCATGTGTCGATCGCGCCGCCCCACATGTGGCTGAAGCGCACGTCTTCGAGTTGCGGGAACGTTTCGAAGAAGTGTCGTGACAACAATGCCCACGATTCGGGGCGCGATTCGAGTTCCGTGTTCACCTTGCCGCGGAAGTAGTACACCGCGTCGTAACCGCCCCAGAGAATGCGATTGTCGGCGGTGAGTCGGTAGTAGTGGAACTGGTTCGGAATGTCGGAGATGCCCTGGCGGAGATTCCAGCCGATCGATTCCAGTTGGTCGTCGGTCAGTGGTTCGGTGACCATGCAGTAGTCGTACACCGGTGCGATGTAGTGGCCGAGTCGGCGAAGCAACGGCTTGAACGCGTTGGTGCCGAGCGCCACCTTGCCCGCGCGCACGCGGCCAAGTGCGGTTTCCACCAGAACGCCGACGCCGTCGCGTTCGATTTTCGTGGCTTTCGTGTCTTCGTAGATGCGCACGCCCAACGATTCTGCGACGCGCTTCAAACCCCACACCAAACGTGCGGGGTCGACGATTGCCGCGCGGTCTTTGCGCCACAGGCCACCGAGATAAGTGGGCGAGTGGATCTGTTTGTGCATCCCGTCTCGGTCGAGCCATTCGACGTTCTGGCCGAGTGAGCGCAGCTGCAGGAAGTCTTCGCGCATTTCGTCGACGTACGTGCCGGGGTGTGCGGTGGTGGCGACGTCGATGACACCCGTGCGTTCGAAGTCGCAGTCGATGTTGTAGCGACGGATTGCTGCTTCGATGTCGTTCAGGTTCTGCAGACCCAGGTCTTCGAGCACGTCGATTTCATCGGGAAAGCGTTGCTGGGCGTTGGCGATGCCGTGCGTGAGCGAAGCCTCCATGAAGCCGCCGTTGCGGCCGCTTGCCGCCGAACCCACTTCGTGCGCGTCGATGAGGATGACGTCGCGCGACGGGTCGCGTTCCTTCGCGATGATCGCCGTCCACAGGCCCGTGTAGCCACCGCCGACGATGCAGAGGTCGCAACTTTCGGTGCGCACCAGCGTCGGATTGGCGTCGGGTTCGTCGGCGTCGTCGTACCAATATGGATACGGATCCGCGTCGGCGATGGCGTCGAGATGACGCGGATCAATCGCCGGGTTTTCCATCGTTTCACCCCACCGGGAG
>JBEBAF010000052.1:0-11641 GCA_041159045.1 Actinomycetota bacterium | reverse complement strand
CCCTGATCGACCCGTTCAACGGTGCCGCCGACCTCATTTCCCGGGTCTTGCGCACGCCGTTGTCACCCGAAGAAAGCTTCAACGACGATCCGCTGCGCATGTTGCGCGCGGCCCGCTTCATTGCCGGGCTGAATCTCGTTCCCGACCCGGCCCTCGTTGCCGCGGTGAAGAACATGGCGGGGCGCCTCGAGATCGTGTCGCGCGAGCGCATTCAGGCCGAGCTTGATCGCCTGATCGTTGTCGATCATCCCACCGCGGGCCTGTGGTTTCTCGTCGAAACCGGGCTTGCAGCGCAGTTCTTCCCCGAACTGCCCGAGATGAGCCTCGAACAAGACCCGATTCACCGACACAAAGACGTGCTCACGCACACGTTCGCCGTCGTAGAGAACGTTCGACCCGATGCGAACCCAAACTTCGACTTCCGTGTCACTCGTCTTGCCGCGCTCTTTCACGACATCGGTAAGCCGAAAACGCGGTCGATCCGCAAGGGCAAAGGCGTGACGTTCCATCACCACGAAGTGGTCGGTGCGCGCATGACACGCGATCGTTTGAAGGCGCTCAAGTACTCGACCGAAGACGTCGACGCAATCACTTCATTGGTCGAATTGCACTTGCGTTTTCACACCTATTCGATGGGGTGGACCGACTCCGCGGTGCGCCGTTACGTGCGCGATGCAGGGCCATTGTTGAATGAATTGAATGTGCTCACGCGTTGCGATTGCACCACGCGCAACGAAAAGAAGGCACTCATGCTGTCGCGTCGGATGGACGAGCTCGAAAGCCGCATCGCTGAACTCGCAGAACAAGAACAACTTGCATCGTTGCGACCCGAACTCGACGGTCTGTCGGTGATGACACTTCTCGACATGAAGCCCGGTCGTGATGTCGGTCGCGCCCTCGATTTCCTCATGGAAATTCGCCTCGAAGAAGGACTCTTGGGCGAAGAGGAAATCACGCGCCGCCTACGCGCGTGGTGGGCTGCTCAGACCAACTGATCAGTTGCCGAGTTTGCGTGCGCGAATCGCAAGTGTGCGCGGAACGATCGAACGCGACTTCTTCGTGTCGTTCAGTTCGTAGAGAACATCGAGTGCGAAACTGGTGCGCTGCAGCGACATGCACAGATCGCCGATCGTGAGATTCGTCGCCGAACCGTACGCTCGGCGCGCAATCGGTTCGTCGCCATCGAACATTGCGTGCGCGGGATGCTCGAGCACAGCGACGAATGCCGCTTCGGGCTTCAACACACGGTGCACCTGTCGCAGAAGGCGATCGATGTCGTCGACCGCGGTGAGGCGCTCGACGCACAACACAAGGTCGAGCGAGGAACTGGTGGCGAACCCCAACTGGAAAAGCTCGGCCTGCTGAAATTCGATGTGCACGCCTGCGGCTTCGGCGGCGCGGCGCCCCCCCGCAATGCGTTCGAGAGAATTGTCAACGGCAATGGTTCGTGCGCCGCCCTGCGCAAGCACGACCGAATTCGGTGGCCCCGGGGGAAGTCCGAGCTCGAGCACACGTTTGCCCTTCACGTCACCCACGAGACGCAGTTCGCGCTCGTCGGGAACGTTGTCGCCGTACCACACGTGCATCACGTCTCCAGTGTGCCTTGCGCACCGTTCCGGTCGGGGGATATTCCATCGCTAGCCTTCGGCCCATGAGTTTCAGTGCAGGTTCGTTGCGTGGTGGTGGTTCCGTTGACCATCGTCTCGCTCGTCAGCACCTCATCAACGAATACCGTCGTGGCCGCTTGCGTCAAGACCAGGTGTGCGACGCGCATCCTGAACTCATGCGCGCGGCTCGCAACTTCGGCGAAGAAACGCGCACCGTTTGTCCCATCTGTCGTGAAGACAAACTCGTTCTCGTGACCTATGTGTTCGGCCCGCACTTGCCGTCGCATGGGCGATGCGTGACACAGCGCAGCGAGATGGTGCAGATTCAGCGACGCGCGAATACGTCGACCGGCGAATACACCGCCTATGTGGTCGAGGCCTGCCGCACGTGTCGTTGGCACCATTTGTTGCGTGCCGTGCCCGTCGTGTCGCGCGCCAAACGCTCGGCCTAACCCCTCTCGACCCAACCGTCAGGGTTTTCGGCGCTGCGGTTCACCTTTTGCAGTGACGAGAGCCGAGAAGGGCAGTAGTTTTCGTGTTGACGAGGCCAGGCGAAAGAAACCCCTGGAAGCGAGGGCGGCACAACGTGTCGCCCTTTTGCTTGTCAGCGCACACATGCGGGCGGATGCCTTGATGGTGTAAGGGCAGCATTCTGGCCTCGTCATCCCAGGGGTGCCGGTTCGAGTCCGGCTCAGGGCTCCCACAAAACGAAAGACCGAGATGCGGTTGCGCAGCCAGATTCTCGTTCGCACCGACGAAGCGAAATTAGGTCCGGTAGTCAGGGTCGGCGGTTAGCCGCCGGCCCTGTTTTCTTTCGCTAGTCGAGGCGTTCGTGGGGGTACTGCGACAAGCAGGCGTAGCACCAACGCTCGACGTCGGGCATCACAACCTGGCGGTGTTCGGACTCCCAGGTTTCCGGGGTCACGTACATGCGGTGAACCGCCGTCAGCTCGGCTTCTTGGGCACCGCAGCTTTCACAGTTCTCGCTCATGAACCCCGAAAGTAGTGGGTTTGGCGGGTCGTGTCACAGGCTTGGCACACACTGGGAGTCAATGGACAGGCCCGCCGATACCCTCACTCTTTCCATATCCACCCTGCTCCGCAAGGGGCCGCGGTCCGCACCGTGTCCGAAGGGAGTTACATCACAATGACCCGTGCCTATGAATTGATGGTCATCATCGACGGTGGCATCGACGACAACGCTGCTCAGCAGCAGGTCAAGTCGATCACCGCATCCATCGCCTCCGTGGGGGGCTCTGTCCATGGCAATCCTGATTGGTGGGGCAAGCGTCGTCTCGCTTACCCGATCAACAAGAAGGAAGACGGCTACTACGTCGTCTACAACGTCGAGGCCCAAGGTGGCGCTCTCGATGAAGTCGAGCGCACGCTCCGCATCGCCGACAACGTGGTTCGTCACAAGCTTCTCCGCTTGCCCGACCACGAAGCCCAGCGCCGCGGCATGCTGGCCAAGGCCTGACAGACCACAACTCCAACGATCGGAGACACACATGGCAGACAACACCATCACCCTCGTCGGGAACCTGACACGCGACCCTGAACTGCGCTTCACAACCGGTGGACGCGGCGTTGCCTCTTTCGGCATCGCAGTCGGTCGTCGCTACCAGGTCAACGGCGAGTGGCAAGAGCAAACCTCGTACTTCAACATCACTGCGTGGGGTCAGTTGGGCGAGAACGCAGCGGCAACCCTGGCCAAGGGTTCGCGCGTCATCGTCACCGGCCGCCTCGAGCAGCGCGAGTACACCACCCGCGAGGGCGACAAGCGCACCGCGATCGAGGTCGTCGCCGACGAACTCGGACCAAGCCTCCGTTGGGCAACCGCTCAGGTCGAGCGTCAGTCCGGTGGCGGTGGCGGCGGTGCCAGCCGCGGTGGCGGCAATGCAGGTGGCGGCCAAGCCCCCGATCCGTACATGGGCGACGAAGAGCCCTTCTGAAGACGACACACAACAGGAACTGAGAGAACACAATGACAAGCAAGAAGAACAAGGCCAGAATTTCCAAGGCCGACCTGAAGAAGCCCGGCAAGAAGAAGCCGAACGTCCTCGACACCGAGCGCATCTCGTACGTCGACTACAAGGACATCAACCTCCTTCAGCGTTTCATGTCCGATCGCTCGAAGATCCGCGGCCAGCGCATTGCCGGCACGTCGGTTCAGCAGCAGCGTGAAATCGCCAATGCGGTGAAGAACGCCCGCGAAATGGCGCTGCTCCCGTACACGAAGCGCGTTGCTTCGGCACGTGCGCCACGCCCGGGTGCCGATCGCGAGGACGAGGATCAATACGTCGACAAGTACGCCGACAAGGTCTCTGATGCCACGGCATCCGAGGCCACCGACGCAGCAGCCGACGTCGAGACGGAAGTTGAGGCCTGATCATGAACGTGATTCTTCGCAGTGACGTCAAGGGTCTCGGCAAGCGCGGCGACGTCGTCGCCGTGGCCGACGGCCACGCTCGCAACTACCTCCTCCCGCACGGGCTTGCCATCGGCGCATCCGACGGAGCCATTGCCCAGGCAGCAGCCATGCGCAAGGCCCGCGACAACAAGGAGCGCGCTTCCCGTGAGGCCGCCCAGGAAGTCGCCGGTCGCCTCGGCTCGGCCACGATTTCGGTTGCAGCCAAGGCGGGCAATGAAGGCCGCCTCTTCGGCTCGGTCACCTCAACCGAGGTTGCCAAGGCCATCGCCGCCCAAACCGGCATCGAAGTCGACAAGCGCGACATCGTTATCGACAGCCCCATCCGTACGGTTGGCCGCCACTCGGTGGTCGTTGGCCTGTACCACGACGTCACCAGCACGGTTGCTGTCGACGTCGTTGCCGGCTGAGTTATTCACATTCATCCACAGGCCCTCCACAGGCTTGTCCCCACGAACCGCCCCTAGCGATCCACAGGGTCGCTAGGGCAGGGTGGCTCCCGTGTCCGACGCGCGTTCTTCATCACCTGTCGCCAAGTCGGTGACCTCGCGCGTCCCACCGCACAACCTCGATGCCGAGGTTTCACTTCTGGGCGCGATGTTGCTGTCGAAAGACGCAATCGGTTCGGCCGCTGAACGCGGCCTCACCCCCGGCGACTTCTACAAGCCGGCGCACCAACACATCCACGACGCCATTCAGTCGCTGAACGTCACGGGTGAACCGGTCGACGTCGTCACAGTCTCCGACAAACTGCAGCGCGCCAACCTGCTCGAGGGCATCGGTGGTATCGACTACCTCGTCGAGCTACAGAACCGTACGCCCGCCGTGTCGAGCGCCGATCGCTACGCGCGCATCGTGCGTGAAACGTCGCTGTTGCGTGGGCTCATTGGTGCGGCTTCCGAGATCGCGGAAATCGCTTACAGCCAGCCCGACAACATCGAAAACGCGCTCGACCAAGCCGAATCGCGAATCTTCGACGTCGCACAGAACCAAGTCAGCGACACGATGGTGAAGCTCCACGATCTGATGCCCGAAACCATGACCCATCTCGAAGAGATCATGGAGCGTGGCAATCCGATCACCGGCACTCCCACGGGCTACACCGACCTCGACGAACTTCTCTCGGGTCTGCAGCCCGGCACGCTGAACATCATCGGCGCGCGCCCTGCGATGGGCAAGTCGGCGCTTGCCATGGGCATGGCGGTCAACGTTGCAACCATCACCAACAAGCCGGTGCTCTTCTTCTCGTTGGAAATGGGTCGCGCAGAACTTTCGCAAAGAATTTTGTCGAGCGAAGCCCGGGTCGATTCATCGAAACTACGCAACGGTCGGTTGAACGACGAAGACTGGCGACGCATCGGCCGCGCCATCGGCCGATTGTCGGTGCCGCTGTACATTGACGACAACTCGGCGGTCACGGTGATGGAAATTCGTGCGAAGGCACGACGCATCGTTGCCAAGCACGGCGACATCGGCATGATCGTCATCGACTATCTCCAGCTGATGGGCGGAAATACGAGCGCTGAAAATCGCCAGCTTGAAGTCAGCGAAATCAGCCGAAACCTGAAGATCCTCGCCCGCGATTTCAAGATTCCCGTCGTTGCACTCAGCCAGTTGAGCCGCGGTCTCGAACAACGACAAGACAGGCGCCCCACGTTGTCCGACCTCCGTGAATCAGGAGCGCTCGAACAAGACGCCGACGTCGTCATGTTCCTGTATCGCCCCGCGGTGTACGACGACGATCCGCAGCGCAAGGCCGATGCATTCCTTCAGGTCGCCAAACACCGCGCCGGTGCGCTCGACGACATTCGCCTCGTCTTCTCGGCGAACTACACACGGTTCGACAACTTCTCGGCAAAGACGCAATAGTCGCACCATGTTCCTCGGACAGGATCTTCTCGCGTGGTTGGTGTTGGCGCTCGGCGCCGCGCTGTGTGTGGGCAACGTTCTCGCCATTGTCAAACCGCCGCCCAAGCCGAAGGGGGCTGAAGATCTCGCGAAAGCACCGCTTGGCCGAACCATCACCATGGCAATCGTCGGCGGTCTCGCTGCGTTGTGGGCCCTTGCGAGCCTGATCTCCTGAGTCGATCAGCCTCGACGTTCTTCTTCGATCAAGTCGGCTGCGCGCCACGCCAAAGCCATCGCCGGTGCGCTGGTATTTCCCGACACGAGACTTGGCATCGATGCGCAGCTGATGACACGCACACCTTCGACGCCACGTACGCGGAGTTGCTCGTCGAGCACCGCATCATCGTTGCGCCCCATTGCGCACGTTCCCATCGCATGGGTGCCACCCGAGATGCGTGGCAACACAGCGTCGAGAATCTCGTCGTCATTCAACTTCGCCGACCCCGGTGCGAGTTCATCACCCACGTGCCGCGCAAAGGCGGGCTGACGAATCAATGACCGAATGAAGCGCACACTTGCCACGACGCGTCGCCGGTCCCGTTCATCGGTGAGGTGATTCGGTCGAAGGTCGATCGGCGCATCCACGTCGGCTGCCGTTGCATGAACGGAACCGATGCTCGATGTTTGTACGAGGTGTGTTGCAACGGTGAAACCCGGTTGGCTCTCCGTCGTCGTGCGCCCCGACATCTTCGAATGCGCCGAGAAATACAACTGCACATCGGGGCGATCTTGCGATGCGTCGCTGCGGGTGAATGCGCCGACTTCGTATGGACCGAGCGTCATCGGCCCTTTTCCGGCGAGTTGGTAGCGCAGCAGATCCGGCAGTCGGCCGATTCCGCGGAAGCGATGGTTCAGGCCGCGTGCACCGAGCAATCGATGTGGCATCGAAAAAATGAGATGGTCGCGCAAACCCTCACCGACCTGCGGGCTGTGATGAACCACACCGATCCCGAGATTGCGTAGCCGATCGGCATCACCGATACCCGAGAGCTCGAGAAGTTTCGGCGTCATCAGGGCGCCCGTCGCGACAATCACCTCGCGGCGCACACCGAAACGAACGGTTCGACCGTTGACGCGGGCAACCACCGCAACGGCGCGCCGACCTTCGAATTCGATGCGCTCAACGAGTGCATCAGTGACCACGTCGAGATTGGATCGTTTGCGAATCGGATCGATGAACGCCGTCGTAGAACTTTCGCGCCGTCCGCGCCGCACCGAATGCGCGTACCAACCGATGCCATCGAGGTCGGGATGGTTGAGGTCATCGCCACGCAGCGGAAGGCCGGCTTCGACGCCCGCCGCAATGAAAGCCTCGGCTTCGCGGTATCGGAAGGGTCCGATCGACACGCGTACGGGACCGCCACTTCCACGAAGTTCGCTCGCCCCAAGTTCGTGGTCTTCGATCGCCCGATAGGTGGCCAGCATGTTGTTCCAGCCCCAGCCCGGCCCACCGAGGCGTTCCCAATCGGCGTAGTCGCGGTGATGGCCGCGCGACCAGATCATGCCGTTCACGGAACTGCCGCCGCCCATCACCCGGCCGTTGACCCAAGTTTCGCCGATGTCGAGTTTGTCGAGTCGGCGTTGGGAGACGGGGAAGCGCCAGGTCCAGCGCGGGTTCGCAGAGACAACAGCGATGCCCTTCGGCATGGCGAACATCGGGTTCGTGTCTTTGCCGCCGGCTTCGAGAAGGAGCACGCGATTCGATGGGTTCGCCGACAGTCGGTTGGCCATCACGCAACCCGACGAACCGGCACCGATCACAACGTCGTCATAGACCTGATCGGCGGAAGAAGGGTGTGCGTCCATCGGCGGACTTTAGAACGCGGCGATTGCGACGTGAGAAAGAAAAAGGGCGGGGCTTGCGCCCCGCCCTTCATCGATTTCAGGTTTTGGCTGGATCAGCCGACTGCCCAGAGCTTCTTGAACTGCTCGATGTAGTCGCTTGGTCCCTTGTAGACCTGGAGTCCACCACCGTCGAGGATTGCCTTGGCGGCATCAGCCGAGTCGATCAGGAAGTCCTGGCCGAGCTTGGCGCCCTCGCGCTCGTCGGTGTACGCGACACCGGCTGCGTCGAGAACTGCGGCGTGGAAGCACAGTGCGAGGCCCATGGCCTTCGGGTTGGCGGTCCACACGCTGTTCGTGCCGTCGATGATCTCCTGGAGGTTCGGAGCCGAGAAGTCGACGCCGACCTGCTTCACGCCTTCAATGCCGGCGGTCTTCAGGGCCTCGGTCACGCCGGTGGGCAGACCACCGAATGCGTAATGGATGTAGTTCGTGTCCGGGTGCTCCTGGAGGTACGACACGACGGACTGCGGAACCTTGCCGGCGCCGAGGTCGTCGATGGTGACCGGAATGACGTCGAAGGTGCAGGCCTTGCAGTACTTGGCGAGGCCGGCCTTCAAGGCGTCTTCTTCAGCGGTGAGGATCGGGAAGTCACGGATGTTGACCATGACGACCTTGCCTGCTGCACCCGAATCAGCGGTGATCCAGGCTGCGATGCTGTCTGCGTTCTCGCTGACCGACGAGGTCTCGCCAACCGAGGTGATGGTGCACTCGTTGACGGGCTCGGTGGTGTAGGCAACCGCAAACTTCACGCCCTTGGCGCATGCTGCGTCGTACTGCTCTTGGAACAGTGCGACCGGCGAGCCGGAGATCGTGATGTAGTCGGCACCCCAGTCAATGGCCTGCTGGATCGACGGAGCGGGCTCGAAGCTCTTTCCGTTGATGACCTTCAGTTCCCAGCCGAGGGCATCGGCAAACTTCTGGGCGTCTTCGCCAACTTCTGCACAGGACGGAAGTTCGCATGCAATCCAGGCAATCTTCTTCTTCGGTGCCGGCTCGGTGAGGCCAACGCTGACCGGAATAACGGTCGGCGAAACGCGAACCTTGTCGACGTATGCCTGTGCGGTTGCAACCTCGTCGCCACCCGCGGCTGCGGTGGTGTCGGCGGTAGCGGTGGTGTCTGCAGTTGCCGTATCGGCGGCTGCGGTGGTGTCTTCGGTGGCTGCGTTGTCGCTGTCGTTGCTACCGCATGCTGCGGTAACAAGGCCGAGAGCGAACACGGCGGCAGCAACCCGACGGGTTCCCTTGCGCATGTATTCCCCTTTGTGGTGGTGGTGGGTGGTGCTGCTGACAAAGGAGGTGCAACGAATCGCCCCTCCCAAGGCAATAGCAGGCTTACTTTAGGGTGAATTACGCAATCACACAATCAAAATTTTGTCAGCAACTGCACCCAAGAAACGCGCAAAACCTTGCAATCAACAATGAAACAGTTGATCGACACGTCGAACTTGTGACAATCGTCGCCCCCTTTAAACATATGATGGAGAACCGATCGCAGACTTCAGCGTTCGATGATTCGCCGGGGGGACGCCGCATGGCCACAACGTTGCACATTCACTCGTTGTCGAAAACGTTCCCCGGACAGGTCGCGTTGCGCGACGCGGCCCTCGACATCGAAGAGGGTGAAGTCCATGCACTCGTCGGCCAGAACGGCTCGGGCAAGTCGACGCTCATCAAAATCCTCGCTGGCTTTCACCAACCCGATGCCAACTACGTGGTGACGATGCGTGGATCCGACTTTGAAATCGGCAACGCAGAAGCCGCACACGCAGCGGGCATCCGGTTCGTGCATCAAGACCTTGGTCTGGTCGAAGCGGTGAGCACCGTCGAAAACCTCGCGTTGGGTTTCGGCTACGCGACAGGATTCGGGCGCCACATCAAGTGGGGCGATGAAACGAAGCGCGCGAAGCAACTCCTTCTTGATCTCGGCTTCGACATCAACGTGCGCGCGCCGGTTGCGATGCTCGGTGCGGCCGAGCGCACCGGTGTGGCGATTGCGCGTGCACTGCAAGATCTCGATGCGGGCGTGTCGATCGTCGTTCTCGACGAGCCAACGGCCGCATTGCCGGGCGCCGACGTCGATCGCCTTTTCGATGCGGTACGCCGATTGAAGGCTCGCGGAATCAGCGTCATTTTCGTGTCACACCATCTCGAGGAAGTTTTCGAAATCGCCGACCGCGTCACCGTCCTGCGCGACGGTCAGGTCGTGGGTTGTCGCAAGACCAGTGAACTGACGATGGATTCACTGATCGAATTGATTGTTGGACGCAAGGTCGTGTCGGAATCCGCAGGCCGCAAGGTTGCCGACGCAGCACCGCGCCTTTCGATCGAGCATCTCGAAGGCCCGGGTATCGCCGATCTGTCGTTCGACGTTCGTCCCGGCGAAGTCGTTGGCGTCACCGGCTTGACCGGTTCGGGCCGCGACACACTGGTCGGCCTTTTGTCCGGTGCCGTGCCCCGAACCGGCGGTCGCGTCACCATCGATTCCGACGAACTTCCGAACGGCGACCCACGCGGAGCCATTCGCAAAGGTCTCGCGTTCGTTCCCGTCAACCGTGTTCGCAACGGATTGATTCCCATGATGAGCGTCCGCGCAAATCTCACCATTGCCGATGTCGAGCGCAACAAGCACGGCCTGCGTCTCGATCACAATGAAGAAAAGGCTGAAACGCAAGAGTGGATCAATCGCCTTCGCGTGGTGACTGCGGGAACCGAGGCGCCCATCGCCACGCTGTCCGGCGGCAATCAACAGAAGGTGATGATGGCGCGCAGTTTCCGCTTGTCGCCCAAAGTGCTCCTCGTCGACGAACCGACACAGGGTGTCGACATCGGAGCCAAGGAAGAGATTCACGCCTTCATCGACCAGGCAGCCGATGGCGGCGCTTCGGTTGTGGTGTGCTCGACCGATTCGAGCGAACTCGCCCGAGTGTGCGATCGGGTGCTCGTCATGTATCGCGGCAATATCGCCGAAACCATCACCCGCGAAAGCGGGCTGACAGCCGAACGCATCGACCGCTCCCTCTTGGCCGGCTCAGCGTTGGCACATTGATCGGAATCGAAAGGACCAGCAAGTGAACACCGAACAAAAAGTTGCACCACAGGCCTCGCTGCTCACAAGGCTCGGCCTCGATCGGTTCAGCGCGATTTATCTCTGGGTCGGCTTCATCGTCGTGTTCGGATTGTGGAAGAGCGACACGTTCCTCAGCAGCGCGACTTTCAAGTTGACCCTTGGCGAAAACGTGCCGATCGGTCTGCTCGCGCTCGCCTTCCTCATTCCGCTCGCCACCAACTCGTTCGACTTGTCCATCGGCGCGATGTGTTCGCTGTCGCTCGTTGTATCGACCTGGCTACAGAACGAAGCACGAACCGGAGCCGTGACACCGCGTCACTTCAACATGCCCGGAATCCTGACCGCCCTGATCGCGATCGGAGTGTGCTCGCTCGTCGGGTTCTTCTCGGGATTCGTCGTCGTGAAGCTGAAGGTCAACTCGTTCATTGCAACTCTCGGCGTGAGCCAGCTCGTCACCGCCATCGTGTTGAAGATGTCCGACAACCGTCAGATCACGGGCGCGTACTCCGATACCTACCTGAAGTGGGGCCGCAGGGAAGTATTCGGCCTGCCGATCTTGTTCGTGTACTTCATGATCATCGCGCTCGTCGCATGGTTCGTGCTCGAGCACACACCGGTTGGTCGCTATCTCTTCGCGACGGGCGGAAACGTCGACGCGGCGCGTCTCGCGGGTGTACGCACCGACCGCATGATCTGGGGCTCACTCGTCGCATCGTCAACCATCGCGGGACTTGCGGGCATCATGTTGTCGGCGAAGATCGGCTTCTTCTCGTCGTCCACCGGTCC
>JBEBAF010000051.1:0-4916 GCA_041159045.1 Actinomycetota bacterium | reverse complement strand
TCATCCCGCAGTGGGCAAAGAGATGTCACGCCGTCTCGACGAACAAAAGACCACGAACAATGTCGTCGTTCTCGACATTCCATTGCTCGTGGAGAATCCCCGCAAAGGTTTGTCCGGCACGATCGTCGTCGACTTGCCGATTGACATCGCAGTGCAACGCCTCGTCGAGCATCGGGGTATGTCACGCGACGACGCCGAGGCGCGCATCTCGCGGCAGGCGTCGCGTGAAGACCGTCTGGCAATCGCCGACCGGGTGATCGACAACTCCGGAACACCAGCCGACCTCCAGGCGCAGGTCGATGATGTGTGGAAGTGGGCCGTCGCGCTTCCGCCTGCCGACCCCGATGCCGGAAAGCCCGTCCGAACCTAAGGCCACGTTCGGGCCGTAGTCTCGAGAGCATGAGTAGCCAGAGGCAGGCGTTCGCGGTTGTCTCCGACTATCAACCCGCCGGCGATCAGCCCAAGGCCATTGGTGAGCTGTCCGAAGGGATCGAAGGTGGTCTTCGCTACCAAACACTTCTCGGAATCACGGGTTCCGGCAAGTCGGCAACCATCGCGTGGACGATCGAAAAAGTTCAGCGACCAACCTTGATTCTGGCCCCGAACAAGAGCCTCGCGGCTCAGCTTGCACAGGAGATGCGTGAGTTCTTTCCGCACAACCGTGTCGAATATTTCGTCAGCTATTACGACTACTACCAGCCAGAGGCGTACATCGCATCAAGTGACACGTACATCGAAAAGGACTCGTCGATCAACGACGAGATCGATCGCTTGCGACATTCGGCTACCGCGGCATTGCTGACCCGCCGTGACACCATCGTCGTGGCCAGTGTCAGTTGCATCTACGGAATGGGTGACCCCGACGAATACCGCGGGCAATTGCTCGAACTTCACGTGGGCGTCGACTACGACCAGCGGAGCATTCTGAAGCGGCTCGTCGAGCTCCAGTACGACCGCAATGACATGACGTTGGGTCGTGGAAACTTTCGCGTTCGTGGCGACACAATCGAAGTTCACCCCGCCTACGACGAAACCGTTTTGCGCATCGAGATGTTCGGCGAGACGGTCGACCGAATCACCGTGATCGATCCATTGACGGGTGAGAATCTGAACGAGCTCACGGAAGTGATCGTCTTCCCCGCAACGCATTACGTGGCGGGCGACGAGCGAATGAGACGTGCGGTTCTCGGAATCGAAGCCGAACTACAAGAGCGTCTTGCACTGTTCGAGAAGCAAGGGAAACTTCTCGAAGCCCAACGTCTTCGCATGCGAACGCAGTACGACCTGGAAATGATCCAGGAGATGGGTTATTGCAACGGCATCGAGAACTATTCGATGCACATCGACGGTCGTCAGCCGGGCGAACCTCCGTTCACTTTGCTCGACTATTTCCCCGACGATTATCTGCTCGTCATCGACGAGAGCCACGTCACCGTTCCGCAGTTGCACGGCCAATACGAAGGTGACAGGAGTCGCAAGGACACCCTGGTCGAGCACGGATTCCGTCTTCCTTCGGCACGCGACAACAGGCCGCTTCGATTCGAAGAGACGATGGAGCGCATCAATCAGGTGGTGTTCCTTTCGGCAACCCCCGGAAAGTACGAACTTCAGCACTCACAGCGCATCGTCGAACAGATCGTTCGGCCAACCGGCCTGGTCGACCCCGAGGTGATCGTTCGTCCGACCAAGGGGCAGATTGACGATCTGATCGGCATGGTGTCGGAACGCATCGAGCGAGGCGACAGGATTCTCGTCACGACTCTGACCAAGAAGATGGCAGAGGATCTCACCGATTACCTGCTCGAGCAGGGCTTGCGTGTTCGTTATCTCCATTCGAACATCGACACGATTCAACGCATCGAGATCCTTCGTGCGCTGCGTTTGGGTGAATTCGACGTGCTGGTCGGAATCAACCTTCTTCGCGAGGGGCTCGACCTTCCCGAGGTGTCTCTGGTGGCAATCCTGGATGCCGACAAAGAGGGCTTCCTGCGGAGTGAAACTTCTCTCATCCAGATGATCGGACGCGCCGCCCGAAACGTCGATGGTCAGGTGGTGATGTATGCCGACAAACACACCGCCGCCATGGAAGCCGCCATCGGCGAAACAAAACGCCGACGGGCGATGCAGATCGAATACAACACCGAACACGGCATCAATCCGCAGACGATCCGTAAGGCTGTCGGTGACATCCTCTCGCTTCTGCGGCCCGATGACACGGCTCCACTTCCGGGGAAGGGTCAGCGTCGCAACCGAGAACGCGACAAAGTCCAGGCAGAGTTGAAGTCATTGCCACAGCAAGAGATCCAACGGTTGATCCAGACCTTGGAAGAAGAGATGCACGAAGCCGCTACCGAGATGCGCTTCGAATATGCGGCCCGGTTGCGCGACGAGATCAAGGATCTGCGTCGTGAACTCCGCGACGCGGGTTAGCACGACACTGCCGTCATCGGTAGTCTCGCCACCGTGGCGGACAAGATCATCGTGCGCGGGGCGCGCGAGCACAACCTCAAGAATGTCAGCGTCGAACTGCCGCGCGACCAACTCATCGTCTTCACCGGTTTGTCCGGTTCGGGAAAGTCGAGTCTGGCGTTCGACACGATCTACGCCGAAGGTCAACGTCGCTACGTCGAAAGCCTCTCGGCCTATGCCCGACAGTTTCTCGGTCAGATGGACAAACCCGATGTCGACCATATCGACGGTCTCTCGCCTGCGATCTCGATCGATCAGAAGTCGGCGTCGAGGAATCCACGGAGCACGGTTGGAACGATCACCGAGGTCTACGACTACCTGCGTCTGCTGTACGCGCGTATCGGCGAGCAGCACTGCCCAAAGGACGGCACGCGACTGCAGCGTCAAAGTCCGCAACAGATCGTCGACCGAATCATGGGACTGGCCGACGGCGTTCGGTTTCAGGTCTTGGCGCCGGTCGTTCGTGGTCGCAAAGGAGAATACGACACGCTGCTCGGCGACCTCTCCGGGCAGGGCTTCGTTCGTGCCCGTATCGACGGCGAAACGGTTGACATTGCGGAGTTCCTGAAACAAGAGAAGCGCCTTGCCCGATACGAGCAGCATTCGATCGAGATAGTCGTCGATCGTTTGGTCAAACGCGACAACATTGCGCGCCGTCTCACCGACAGCATTGAAACCGCACTGAAGCTCACCGAGGGCGTCGCCGAGATCGAGGTGATGGGTGGCGATTCGGCCGAACCCGAGATTCTCACGTTCAGTCAGCACCTGGCATGTCCGAAGTGCGGCTCGTCGTTCGACGAGCCGGCGCCCCGCAGTTTCTCGTTCAATTCGCCGTACGGCGCGTGCGAGAACTGCGACGGGCTGGGAACGAAGTTCGAAGTCGACCCGGATCTCGTCATCCCCAATCCTGATATGTCGATTGCGGACGGCGCCATCTCGCCGTGGCGAACTGCGCACACTCAATACTTCAACCGGATGCTCGAGGCGGTCGCCGAGATCTACAAGATCCCTCTCGACAAGCCGTACGCAAAGCTGTCCGACAAGAACAAGGGAATCGTTCTCAATGGCGTCGAAGAAGGCGTCGTCGTCAAGTATCGCAATCGGTACGGACGAACCCGCACCTTCAACACTCACTACGAAGGAATCATCCCGTGGATCAAGCGGCGTCACGAAAGCGCCGAAAGTGATTGGGCCCGAGAGCAGTACGAGACATACATGCGGGAAGTTCCGTGCCCGGCTTGCGAAGGTGCACGTCTGAAGCCGTCGTCATTGGCGGTCACGATCGCGGGAAGCAACATTTCGCAGGTTTGCGGTATGCCGATCGCCGAGTCGGCCAAGTTTCTCAGTGGTTTGAAGCTGAACGATCGCGATCGAATGATCGCCGAACGCGTCACCAAAGAGATCAACGCCCGATTGGGTTTTCTTCTCGACGTCGGTCTCGACTACCTCACGTTGGCGCGTAGCGCGGGAACCTTGGCGGGCGGCGAGGCGCAACGCATCCGTTTGGCCAGCCAAATCGGTTCAGGTCTCGTCGGAACCTTGTACGTTCTCGACGAACCTTCCATTGGTCTGCATCAACGCGACAACCGTCGTCTCATCGATACTCTGCATCGTTTGCGCGATCTCGGAAATACCGTCATCGTCGTCGAGCACGACGAAGACACGATTCGCGAAAGCGATTGGATCGTCGACATCGGACCCGGTGCCGGCGAGCACGGCGGGGAAGTGGTCTACAGCGGCAAAGTTGCCGGAATAGCGAAGGTGTCCGACTCGGTGACGGGACAGTACCTCGGGGGTAAGCGTTTCATTCCGGTGCCGTCTACGCGACGTCAACCCGGGCAAGAGAAGTTGGTGATACGCGGGGCACGCGAACACAACTTGCGAAACATCGACGTTGATATCCCGCTGGGGTGTTTCGTTGCAGTCACCGGTGTGTCGGGTTCGGGCAAGAGCACCTTGGTGCGCGACATCTTGTTGCCGGCGCTGATGCAAAAGATCTACAAGTCGAAGGAAGCGCCCGGCCGACATCGAACCGTAGAAGGGATCGATCAGCTCGACAAGGTCATCGACATGGACCAATCGCCGATCGGCCGAACACCGCGTTCCAATCCGGCCACGTACACGGGCGTATTCGACAACATTCGAAAGCTGTTCGCGGCGACCCCCGAGGCGAAGGTCCGCGGCTACCAGCCCGGTCGCTTCAGTTTCAACGTGTCGGGCGGGCGCTGTGAAGCCTGCTCGGGCGACGGAACCATCAAGATCGAAATGCACTTCCTTCCCGACGTGTACGTGCCGTGTGAAGTGTGCAAAGGGCAGCGCTACAACCGCGACACGCTCGAGATTCAGTTCAAGGGCAAAAGCATCGCCGATGTGCTCGATATGCCCATCGCCGAAGCGGTTGATTTCTTCGCGAATCAACCAGCCATCGCGCGTCACATGCAAACTCT
>JBEBAF010000050.1:0-3123 GCA_041159045.1 Actinomycetota bacterium | reverse complement strand
GAAGATGCCGGCTTGGGTGCACCCAACGTTCACTTCGATACTGCGATTGCTGCTTACTTGCTCGACCCTGTCGACGGAAGCCACGCATTGACACGACTCGTCGACCTGTATCTTGGGTCGGCGCTACCGGAAGGAGAGGCCACCTCAGCAGGCGAACTCGATTTCGGCGACGTGACCCGGTCGTACTCACTCGATGCTGCAAGCGCCCGTGCTGTTGCCGCGCTCGTGGGGCCGCTGACATCGGCGCTCGAAGCGGCTGGAATGTTCGGTCTGTTCACCGATGTCGAAGTGCCGTTGATCGGAGTCCTGGCACGTATGGAGTCGCGCGGCATCGGGGTCGACCGCTCCGGCTTGGTGGCGATCCGCGATGCACTGACAAAGCGCGTCAACGAATTGACGGTTATTTTGCACGACCTCGTTGGTCACGAATTCAATCTCAACTCGCCAACCCAGTTGCAGAAGATTCTCTTCGAGGAAAGAAACCTCACAAAAGGAAAGAAAACCAAGACCGGCTACAGCACCGACGCCGCAACGCTCGAGAAGTTGAGGGGAGAGTGGCCTGAGTTCATCGACGCGCTCTTGGAATACCGCGAAGTCGAAAAGTTGCGCGGCACTTACGGCGAGGGGCTTCTTTCCGTCGTGGGTACCGACGAGCGAATTCACGCAACGTTCAATCAAATGGTTGCTCGCACCGGTCGACTCAGTAGTGAAAACCCGAATCTTCACAACATCCCGGTGCGTAGTGATCTCGGCAAGGTGTTCCGTACGGCGTTTGTCGCGCCGAAGGGCCACGAATTGCTCGTCGCCGATTACAACCAAATCGAATTGCGTTGCATAGCGCATTTGGCGAACGATCCGGGGCTGATCGCGGCCTTCACCGCCGGCGTCGACATCCACAGCGCAACTGCAGCGCGGGTGTTCGACATCGATCCCCAGAACGTGAACACTGACCAACGGTCGAAGGCGAAGATGGTGTCGTACGGACTCGCGTACGGCATGGAGGCCTACGGTCTCGCGCAACGTTTGTCGATTGAAGTCTCCGAGGCGAGCGAAATCCTCGAGGCTTATTTCGCGGCTTTTCCTGCGGTGCGGGCATACATGGATCGAACAGTGACCGAAGCGCGCAATCGTGGATACACCGAGACCTTGTTCGGGCGTCGGCGCCCGATTCCCGAGCTGACGAGCGACAACTTTCGTGTCCGTCAGGCCGGAGAGCGCCAAGCAATGAACGCGGGCATTCAGGGTCTCGCCGCAGACATCTTCAAGATCGCACTGGTGCGCATCGACCGTGCCCTCGAGCGGGAAGGTCTCCGTGGCCGTCTCGTCCTGCAGGTGCACGACGAAGTGATCGTCGAGGCACCGCTGAAAGAAAAGGCGCGCACCGCCGATCTCGTGCTCGGCATCATGCGCAATGCTGCACACCTCGCGGTACCTCTCGAGGTCAATTCTGCGTGGGGGGCGACATGGGCCGCGGCGAAGTAGGGGAACAGGGACATTGGTTCGAAGACCTTGCCGACTACATGGGCGAGGCGTACCTCAGGTATTCCTTCACCATGGGAACCGAACAAGAGGTGGACTTTCTCGTCGGCGCGCTGGGGCTGGCCGTGCGTTCCCTGGATCACAAGCCCCGCGTGCTCGATGTGGGATGTGGACCCGGACGACATTCGTTGTCGCTCGGTCGCAGAGGGCTTCGCGTGCACGGAATCGACATCGCCGCGAGCTTCATCGAAGTCGCCGAGGCCGCAGCGACGTCAGCCGGGTTGGACGAGATGGTCACATTCGAACGCTTGGATGCGCGAACGATGGATTTGCCTCCGGTTTTCGACGCCGCGATCTGCCTGTGTCAGGGCGCCTTCGGCCTGATGGACCACTTGTCCCACGACCTCGAAGTCCTCTCGGGTATCTCTGCGGCTCTGCGACCAGGCGGAACATTCGCCCTCAGCGCGTTCAACGCCTATTTCGCTCTGAAATACCATGAAAATGCCCGGTTTGACGCCGATCTGGGTGTCGCGACCGAAGAGACCGAGATTCGCGATCCCGAGGGTCGCGCAAAGGCGGCCGAACTGAGAACCGGCTGCTTCACGCCCCGCGAATTGAGATTGATGTGCCGCCAGGTCGGCCTCAGTGTCGATGCGATTCACTCGGTCGAGCCGGGGGACTACCGAGCATCGCCGCCGAGCGTGGAAAGCCCGGAGTTTTTGGTTTTGGGCCACCGCTGGTAGGTTTTGGGGTCTTATCCACCGATTCCCGTCCCTTCGAAAGCGAATTTCCCGTTGTCCGACACCACCTACACCCCCCGTCAAATCACTGAACGCGACACTTCGTTTGCCGACGCCATCGCCGGCACGATGGTCGAACTGAAGGACGGACAACTCGTCGCAGGCACCGTGGTCAAAGTTGACCGCGACGAAGTGCTTCTCGAAATCGGCTACAAGACCGAAGGCGTCATTCCCGCCCGGGAACTTTCGATTCGCAACGACGTCGACCCGAGCGAAATCGTCAAGATGGGCGAGCGCATCGAAGCTCTCGTCCTCACCCTCGAAGACAAAGAAGGTCGTCTCGTATTGTCGAAGAAGCGCGCGCAGTACGAGCGCGCATGGGGCGACATCGAGAAGATCAAAGAAGCCGACGGCATGGTCGAGGGTCCGGTCATCGAGGTGGTCAAGGGTGGCCTCATCGTCGACATTGGTCTGCGCGGATTCCTCCCGGCATCTCTCGTCGAACTGCGTCGCGTGCGCGACCTGGCCCCATACATCGGCAAGGTGTTGCAGGCGAAGATCATCGAACTCGACAAGAACCGCAACAACGTCGTCTTGTCGCGCCGTGGTTTCCTCGAAGAAACACAGCGCGAACAGCGCGACGAGTTCCTCACGCACCTCAAGCCGGGCGAAGTTCGCAAGGGCGTCGTGTCCAGCGTTGTTGCCTTCGGCGCATTCGTCGATCTCGGCGGCATGGACGGCCTCATCCACGTGTCCGAGCTTTCCTGGAAGCACGTCGACCATCCGGGTTCGGTCGTTCAGGTCGGCGACGAAGTCACCGTCCAGGTTCTTGACGTCGACATGAGCCGCGAGCGCATCAGCTTGTCGCTCAAGGCGACTCAGCAAGATCCCTGGCAGGAATTCG
>JBEBAF010000049.1:0-4030 GCA_041159045.1 Actinomycetota bacterium | reverse complement strand
TGGAGGTGTCCGTGCGCCTGGTGGGCTCCGCCGCCTTCAAAGCGGTTGGGACGAGCGATCCTCGTCCGGCGGGTTCGATTCCCGTCCACCTCCGCCAATCGCCCCGAAAGATCGGAGTGCGGATGTTCCTGCGCGTGTGTGCGGTGATGTTCGCGTTCATTTGCATCGCGCCCGCCGACGTTGCTCAGGCCGATGCGGCACGCCCCGGAAACATGGAAAGCATCGTCGAATCGGTGACTCCCGCATCGCAGGGCGTGAAGTTCGACATCGTCGGAGCCGATGCATTCGTGCGTGTGCGCGCGACGCGTGGACACGAAGTGATTGTGAACGGCTACGACAACGAACCCTTCGTGAAGATCGATCGCAACGGAGCGGTGTGGCTGAACGGGTGGTCCACGACCGTGGCGCTCAGCAAGACCCGCTACGGAACAGCCGACATCGCCGACACACCGCCGCACGTCGACGACGAGATTCCGACATGGAAGAAATTCGGAACCGGCGGTTCGTACGCATGGCACGACCACCGTGTGCACTGGATGAGCCCGACAACACCGCCAACGCTGAACGAATCCGGGCTTGTACAGCATTGGTCGATTCCGGCGAACATCGATGGAACTCAGGTGGCCGTGTCGGGGAGCCTTTATCTGCGTTCGTCGCCGGGATCGTGGTGGTGGCTGCTTGCGGTTCCCGCATTCGTGGGCGCGCTCGTGTGCTCGGCGCGTTTGCGCCGTTCCGTGATCGCCGCGTGTGCATTGAACATTGCAATCATCGGCGCATTCGCCCGCTGGGGCTTGCCCCCCGGAACGCGGCCGACGCCCACGTTGTTCGTGCTGGGACTTGCCGGTCTGGTGATTGCGAATGTTGCCGTGATCATGCGACGACAACGCGAGGTCACCGATGCTCTTGTTGCTTCTGCGGCAATTGCAGTGATCGTTGCGGTCGTGCTGGGTCGCGCGATGGTGGTGAATCGCTTCGCACCGGGGATTGGTGACGTGTGGTGGGTTCGCGCATCGTTTCCTGCAGTAGCAGGATTCGCTCTTGCAGTGACAGCCACCGCGGTGCGTTCACTCGTGGCGCCAACAACCAATCGATGAAGAAGTGAGCTAGACCGCGAGGAGGTCGCGCGCGCCGGTGTCGCTGGACGGGTGGCGCAGCTTGCTCATGGCGCGGGCTTCGATCTGGCGAATGCGCTCGCGTGTGAGGTTGAAGTGTTCACCGACTTCTTCGAGCGTGCGTGGCTCACCACGGTCGAGGCCGAAGCGCAACTTCAGAATTTCGCGCTCGCGTTCATCGAGTGGCGCGAGCAAACGCTGGATCTCTTCGGGGAGCAGCGCGGTGGCCGCAACCTCGAAGGGTGATTCCGCGGAGCGGTCTTCAACAACGTCGCCAAGTTCGGCGTCGCCATCTTCGCGCAGAGGCTCGGACAACGACAGAGGCTCGGCTGCGAAACGCAGCGCCTCGGTGACCTTGTCTTCGGGCATTTCGACTTCTTTGGCGAGCTCGGCCAAAGTTGCCGGGCGACCGTATTTGAGCTCGAGGCGCGAGCGCGCCTTCTGCAGACGAGCAAGCGTGTCGCCGGCATGGACAGGAAGACGAATTGTGCGGCCGGTGTTTGCGATACCGCGGGTGATTGCCTGACGGATCCACCACGTTGCGTACGTCGAAAACTTGAAGCCCTTGCGCCAGTCGAACTTTTCGACGGCGTGCATGAGGCCGAGGTTGCCTTCTTGAATGAGGTCGAGGAGCGGCAGACCCGAAGCCTGGTACTTCTTGGCGATCGACACGACGAGGCGAAGGTTCGACTGAACGAATGCGCGCTCGGCGGTTTCGCCCTCCTTGGCGACGCGGCGCAGTTCGCGCTTCTTCGTTGGAGTGAGCGACTTTTCGTTGGCGTTGAGTTCGGCCTGAGCTTCCTTGCCGGCCTCGATTGCCTTGGCAAGACGGACTTCGTCATCTTTCGTGAGAAGTGCGTACTGACCGATGTCGGTGAGATACAGCCTGACGAGGTCTTCTTCGTCGCGATCCACCCGGTCCTTCGCCATACGCGCCATACGATACCGACGACCCCCAAAGCCACAACCGAGAAGGTCCCATTTCTTCGTGCGGATTAGGTAACTTTCCCCACATGGCAAACCCCCTGTTGAACGACAAAGCGATGAACCAAGCCGCAAACCGCGGTTGGGCAGCTTCCGAGGCGGAAGCCGGCAAGCAGCAGACGGGAACGTGGGCGCCGCCCATCACCGACGGGCCGGTCAGCCCGTGGAACTCGTCGGCCCGCATGACCGCCAGCGGTGCCATCAGCGCCACCCTCGTCCTCATGGTTCTCCTCCTGACGGCCGCCGTTTTCGGCTGGACCGCGGTGAAAGAGCCCGTAGCAGGTCGCGTGCAATTCCCGGGTTGGGTCATCGTCGGCATCATCGTCGCGGTTGTGTGCGCATTCGGCTCGATGTTCAAGCCGAACCTTGCGCGGTTTCTCGCGCCCGTTTACGCGCTTGCCGAAGGTCTCGTGGTCGGCGCCATTTCGCACGCCTACAACATCCAGTACGACGGCATCGTTCTGCAGGCCGTCGGTGCAACCGCGGGTGTGTTCACCGTGATGCTCGTTCTGTATCGCACCGGCATCATCCGCGTGAACGACAAGTTCCGCCGCATCGTCATTGGCGCAACGATGGGCCTCGTCGTGTTCTACGCGGCAGCGTTCCTCTTCAGTCTGTTCGGTGTCGACGTGTCGTTCTTCAACAACGGCAGCCTCCTCGGGATCGGTCTCAGCCTCTTCGCGGCCGGCTTGGCGGCGTCGAATCTGGCGATGGATTTCGACTTCATCGAGAACGGCGAGCGCAACGGCTTGCCGAAGCAGATGGAGTGGTACGCGGCACTCGGCGTGATGGTGACTCTGGTGTGGCTGTATCTGGAGTTGCTGCGCCTGTTCGCGAACCTGCGCGAGCGCAACTAGTTCGTACTAGTTCGAAAACTGGTTCTGCGCGTTTTCGGCACGGCGTGCCGTGGGGCGCTGAGCCAACAATTCGTCGGGCAGAGGTTGGCCCGTGACTTCGTCGGTCCAGTACGTGCCGGCTTCGAGGCGGGCAAGCGCCGTTTCAACATCGGCGAGGTCTTGTTCGATCTGGTCGAGATTGATGGGCTGGCTGTCGCTCACATCGCAAGCATAGGCAGATAGCGTCTCGCGCATGCCTACGCCGTTCCCGCCCTTCGATGGTTCCGCCCCCAAGCAGCAGCAGTTCTCCGAGTATCCCGAAATGGGAATCGACCCAGCGAAGCGTTACACCGCCACGATGGACACTTCGATGGGAACGATGGTGATCGCGCTCGATCCGATCAAGGCACCAAAGACCGTCAACAGCTTCGTGTTCCTTGCGTTGAACCATTACTTCGACGGCATCATCTTTCACCGCATCATCAACGGATTCGTTTGTCAAGGTGGCGACCCCACGGGCACCGGTCGTGGTGGCCCCGGTTACCGGTTCGAAGACGAACTGCCGAAGCCGGGCGAATACAAGATCGGGTCGTTCGCGATGGCGAACGCAGGACCGAACACCAACGGTTCGCAGTTCTTCATCATCTCGGGTCCCGACGGCTGTCGTCTTCCTCCCGCGTACGCACTGTTCGGCCAGGTTGTGAAGGGTCTCGAAGTCGTCGAGGCCATGCAGAACGTGCCCACTGCGGCGGGTGATCGCCCGAAGACCGACGTGGTCATCAACTCGGTCACCATCACCGTCGCCGACTGACAGCGTCGTGGGTCGGCGCATCACCACCGACAACTTGTCGGTGAAGGATGCCCGCGCGATTGCACTCGTTGCACAAGGGTTCGGCAAGCGGCCCGATTCGGGCATCGTCACCCAACGTCATCTGTCGCGTGTGTTCGACGATGTTGGTCTCATTCAGATCGATTCCGTCAATGTGCTCGTGCGCAGCCAAGAGCTCCCTCTTTTTTCACGGCTTGGCACGCACCCACGATCACTCATTCCCGATGCACACGCTGCACACAAGTTGTTCGAGTACTGGGGGCACGCCG
>JBEBAF010000048.1:0-4550 GCA_041159045.1 Actinomycetota bacterium | reverse complement strand
GATTTCGCAGTACAAGAGTTCCTCGGCCGAACCGTCTGAATCGATGTCCCATGCGAGTAGTTGACCGGGGCCATCGGTGGACTCGAGGACTGCGGCACCGCTGCCATCGGCAAACAGGACGGCAGTGTTGCGGTCGGACCAATCGGTGATGCGTGCCAGAGTGTCGGTGCCGATGAGAAGAACCTTGCGAGCGCCCATCGCGATGAGACCGTGCGCCACGACAGTTGCGTAGACGAAGCCGCTGCACGCGGCATTCACGTCGAACGCACCGCATTTCAATCCGAGTCCGTGTTGGACTGTCGCCGACGTTGCGGGAACGGTGCGATCGGGGGTCGTGGTGGAGAGAACCAGCGCGTCGATTTCGGACGGATCTACGCCGGCCATCTCGAGAGCGAGGCGTCCGCTTTCGATGGAAAGGCCGGAGGTCGTTCCTCCAACATGACGCCGTTCGATACCCGTCCTCTCGCGGATCCATTCGTCAGACGTTTCGACCATCGCTTCGAGGTCGTGGTTGGTGAGGACTTTCGGAGGCAATGCCCGACCCCAGCCGGTGAATCGTGCGCCGATCGCCGCTGGCGGAATTTGTGGCATGGTCAGTGTGTCCGTAGCCAGGCGATGGGCTGGCGGTGGGTGACGCGTTCGCCGTCCACCGCGATGTAACTCTGAAGAATTCCGGCGAACGGGCTGCGGACTTCGGTGTCGCCGACCGACCCGAGGAGGTCTCCGACGTTGATCGGCGTGCCTGCGGGATGCGCATTGTCGGGATTGAAAACGCCTGCGCACGGGCTGACAACCAGGCGCTCGGTTGCAAAGAGATGTTCGCCCTCGAGCGGTGCGGGTCCGGTTGGTGCGGCTTTGTTGACCCAATCGATGAGTTTGTCGAGTTCGTCGGGCGTGGCGACGCTGATCGTGCGCGCCGTGTCGACCGTTCGCTTGGCCATTCCCGTGAGAACGCCTCCCGGTCCGAGTTCTACGAAGCCGGTGACACCGGCTTCGGCCATGGTGAGAAGCGAGTGCTTCCAGCGAACCGGGCTCGACAATTGCGCAGACAGCAGCGACGACCATTCTTCGGCCGAATCGTGCGCGAGTGCATCGACGTTCGACACGACGGCAACTTCGGTGTCACGGATGTGGGCGGCTGCGATCGCCTGACGGAGACGGTCGCGCGCCGCTGTCATGAACGGTGTATGGAATGCGCCGGACACTTGAAGAGGCATGACCTTCTTCGCGCCCAGTTCCTTGGCGTGGACAGCGGCTGCTTCGACACCAGCCGGTGAGCCTGCGATGACCACTTGTCCCGGCGCATTGAAGTTTGCGACCCACACTTCGGCATCAGCGCGGCGACACGCAACCTCGACATCTTCGTCGTCGAGGCCCAATACGGCGGCCATCGTGCCGGGCGAAGCGATTCCCGCGTCATGCATGGCGGCCGCGCGTTCCGACACGAGCGCGACACCCTCGTCGAACGACAACGCACCTGTGGCGGTGAGGGCCGTGTATTCGCCCAGGGAGTGACCGGCGCAAAAACTGGGCTCGATGCCCAGTCTTTCGACGGCGTCGAGGACCATGAGTGACGAGACGTACGTCGTGAGTTGGGCGTTCCGAGTGTCTTTCAGCTCATCGGCATCGGCCTCGAGGAGGAGGCGGCCGATGTCGCGTCCGGCGATTTCAGAGGCTTCGGTGACGAGTTCCCAACTGTCGTGGTCGACCCACGGCCGTCCCATGCCCGGACGCTGGGAACCCTGGCCGGGAAAGGTGAAAGCGAGCACGGATCCGAGGTTAGACGTTCGCCCGTACTCGAAACCGTTTTCCCCAATCGCCAGTAGCCTTCCCGTTCCATTCATTCATGCCCGAGTGGCGGAACGGCAGACGCGGCGGACTCAAAATCCGCTGTCCGAAAGGGCGTGTGGGTTCGAATCCCACCTTGGGCACTCGACTCTTCATCACGACGCTTTCCAGAACGGATTTTCGATGTGGCGCGCAAAGCAACAAAGAACTCAGCGGGCGGTTGGTTTGTGAATCGGCGTCTCGAACAAACGTCCGCACGTCTTCGCGCTGCGAAGGCGAAATTGGCGGTCGCGGAAGAGCAATTGAGTGCTCTCGAAGACGAAGCATCGAGCCACGAGATGCGGGCCTTGGTTTCCGAAACCCCGGATGCGGCGTATGAGTTTCGACAAGCGTCCGCGCACGTTGCTGCCATGCGACGTCACCGTGACGACCTTCGGGCCGAAGTTGCCGAACTTGAAATTCGGCAAGACGAATTGCTCGACAAGTTGTCGGCTGCGCGGGGATCGGCGTCGAGCTGATGGCGACGCGTGTCGTCATCGCCGAGGACGAAGCCATCATTCGGCTCGATCTTCGCGAGACCCTCGAGGAAGAGGGCTATGAAGTAGTGGCCGAAACCGGGCGTGGCGATCAGGTGCTCGATCTGGTGCGACAACATCGTCCCGATTTGGCGATTCTCGACATCAAGATGCCCGGTATCGACGGTCTCGAAGCATCGCGTCTTGTTTCAGCAGAGAAACTGTGTCCCGTCGTTTTGCTGACGGCGTTCAGTCAACGTGAAATCGTCGAACAGGCTCGCGATGCAGGAGCCCTCGCATACATCGTCAAACCGTTCCAAAAGTCCGACCTCGTGCCGGCAATCGAAGTGGCAATCGGGCGTTTTCGCGAATTGCAGGTCCTCGCCAGCGAAGTCGGCGCGTTGGAAGAGCAACTTGAAACCCGCAAGATCATCGATCGGGCAAAGGGTGTTCTTCTCGACAAATTCGGTCTTGCCGAGGCCGAGGCGTACGGGTTCATTCAACGGGCCGCCATGTCGGAGCGTTCGAAAATGCGAGACATCGCCGAGAGAATTCTCGCCGGCACATTGATGCCGTAGTTTTCTTTCATGAAATGCCTCGCCCTCGACGGCAACTCCCTCGCATATCGGGCCTTCTTCGCCTTGCCGGCAGACATGGCGACCTCGACGGGGCAGGTAACCAATGCGGTTGTCGGGTTCACCTCCATGCTCGTCAACTTGCTGAGAGATCAGAAGCCCGACAGTGTGATCGTGGTCTTCGATCGGCCCGAACCGACTTTCCGTCACCGGATGGTGCCCGAGTACAAGGCGCAACGAGAGTCGGCACCCGACGTCCTGCGTCAGCAGATGGGAATCATCCGCGAATTGTTGGATGCGCTCGGTGTCACGGTTCTCGACATGGCCGGATTCGAGGGTGACGACATCATTGCGACAGTCGCCAAAAAATGCGACGAGGCCGGTCACGACATCGTGATCGTCACCGGCGACCGCGACAGTTATCAACTGGTTCGCGACCCGCACGTGAAGGTTCTGTACAACAAGCGTGGAGTCAGCGACTACGCCCTCTACGACGAAGCCGGCATTCACGAGAAGACGGGCGTTGTCCCGAGCCGCTATGTCGACTACGCAGCGCTGCGCGGCGACCCAAGCGACAACCTCGTCGGGGCCAACGGGGTGGGCGAGAAGACCGCAGCGAAACTCGTCAACCAGCACGCAACTCTCGAAGAGATTCTCGACTCGGCCGAGCATCAAACTCCGAAGATACGGGGATCCCTCGAAGAAGGTCGGGAGAGGGTCTTGCGGAACGCCTCGATCATGGTGTTGCGTGACGATCTCGAGATCGCGGTTGATCCCGCGAAATGTTTGCCGAAACCGAATTGGGTCGCGACACGTCGCCTTCTCGAATTTCTCGAGATGAAAACGATGACGAAGAGGTTGTCCGACGCGTTCGCGCCGTGGATTTCGGGGGTCATTGAGTCCGATGGCATCAAGGATGCTGCCGACCAGGCGGAGCTGTCCGGCGAGCACTCCGTGTACGCCATTGACGGTCCCACACCGGACAAGATCATCAACGGATCGAAGATGGTCGCAACGGTCGCGTCGCACGGTGGAGCCGTTGTCGTGGCCGTCGATGACATCGTTCACGTGTTTGAAGTCGCGCAATTTTCCGCGCTTGCGGATCTTCTCGGTGAGGCCAAGGCGCAATCGATTCCGGTGGTGGGTCACGACATCAAGCCGCTGCTCAGGCATCTTGAAGATGCCGGCTTGGGTGCGCCCAACGTTCACTTCGATACTGCGATTGCTGCTTACTTGCTCGACCCTGTCGACGGAAGCCATGCATTGACACGACTCGTCGACCTGTATCTCGGGTCGGCGCTACCGGAAGGAGAGGCCACCTCAGCAGGCGAACTCGATTTCGGCGACGTGACTCGGTCGTACTCACTCGATGCTGCAAGCGCCCGTGCTGTTGCCGCACTCGTGGGGCCAATGACGTCAGCGCTGGAAGCGGCAGGAATGCTTGGCTTGTTCACCGACGTCGAGGTGCCATTGATCGGAGTCCTGGCGCGTATGGAGTCGCGCGGCATCGGGGTCGATCGCTCCGGCTTGGTGGCGATCCGCGATGCACTGGCAAAGCGCGTCAACGAATTGACGGTTCTTTTGCACGACCTCGTTGGTCACGAATTCAATCTCAACTCGCCAACCCAGTTGCAGAAGATTCTCTTCGAGGAAAGAAACCTCACAAAAGGAA
>JBEBAF010000047.1:0-3012 GCA_041159045.1 Actinomycetota bacterium | reverse complement strand
CGGCAGTTTTCTGCGAATTGAATTCGTGCTCGCTCTCGAAAGTGTCCAACGACAACGTGTACGAACTGGTGATGTTCGTTGCGTCGTCGAATCCGGACGTTGCCACGATTGCGCGACGGCTGAGGGAACTCGCGTTGGTCGATTGAGAGTCGAAAAACCGCTCAAGAAATGTCGACGACGATTTTTCCTGCGTTCGCGTTGGCGCCCATGTGTTCGTGGGCCTTGGCAATGTCGTCGAATGCGTAGCGCGAATCGATCACGGGCTTCAACGCACCGGAATCGAAGAGCGGCAACATTTCGGCAGCGAAGCGTTGACTGATGGCGATCTTTTCGTCGATCGGACGTGCACGGAGAACCGTGCCGATGATGCGACCACGCTTGAACATCAGCATGCCGACGTTCAATGCCTGGGGTGCACCGGCCATCGTGCCCACCTGGACAATGCTGCCCTTGACCGCGAGACACGAGATGTTGCGGTCGACGTAGTCGCCGCCGATGACGTCGAGCACCACGTCGACACCGCGCCCTTGCGTGAACGTTTTCACCGCATCGACGAAGTCGGTTTGGGTGTAGTCGATGATGAGGTCGGCACCGAGGTGACGGCACGCGGCCATCTTCGAAGTTGAACAGGTCACGATCACACGCGCGCCGATGGCCCGGCAGATTTGAATCGCGGCGGTTCCGACACCCGATGCGCCGGCGTGCACCAACGCGACTCGCCCGCTGGTGAGGCCGCCCTGAACGACGAGCGCGTCCCACGCCGTGATGAACACCTCGGGAATTGCCGCGGCATCGTTCACGCTGAGGCCATGCGGAACGCGGATCGCCTGACGTTCGTGGATGACGAGCTTCTCGGCGTAGGCACAACCGTTCACGATGCCCATGACGGCGTCGCCGGTTTTCCAATCACGCACGCGTTCGCCGATCGATTCGACGACACCCGAGAATTCGAGCCCGGGAACGTGGTGGGCGGCGGGAAACGGATTGGGGTACATCCCCATGCGCTCGAGCAGGTCGGCGCGATTGAGCGCCGTGGCCCGCACCGACACGAGAACCTCTTCGGGTCCGGGTGTCGGTGCGGGAACTTCGGCGATGCGCAGCACTTCGGGCCCGCCGAATTCGGTGAGCACTACTGCGCGCACGGCTTACGCCATCTTCTTCTGCAGGCGCACGTCGAGCGCCTCGAGGAACCCTTCGGTGGTGAGCCACGGCTGATCCTTCGAGATGAGGATCGACAGGTCCTTGGTCATCTCGCCCGCTTCGATTGCCTCGACGCAAACGGCTTCGAGCGTGGTGGCGAACTCGATGAGCTTCGGATTGTTGTCGAGCTTGCCGCGATGCTCGAGGCCACGGGTCCACGCGAAGATCGACGCAACGGGGTTGGTCGAGGTCTTGTTGCCCTTCTGGTGCTCGCGGTAGTGGCGCGTAACGGTTCCGTGCGCGGCCTCGGCTTCGACCGTGCGGCCATCGGGAGTCATGAGAACCGATGTCATGAGGCCGAGCGATCCGAAGCCCTGCGCCACGGTGTCGGACTGCACGTCGCCGTCGTAGTTCTTGCAGGCCCACACGTAGCCGCCCTCCCACTTCATGGCGCAAGCAACCATGTCGTCGATGAGACGGTGTTCGTAGGTGAGACCGGCCTTTTCGAAATCGGCCTTGAATTCCTTCTCGTACACCTCTTCGAAAATGTCTTTGAACGAACCGTCGTACGCCTTCAAGATCGTGTTCTTCGTCGACATGTACACGGGGTAGTTGCGCTGCAAGCCGTAACGCATCGACGCACGTGCGAAGTCACGGATCGAATCGTTGAAGTTGTACATGCCCATGGTGACGCCGCCGTCTTTGCCGAACTTTGCGACTTCCATTTCAACCGGCGCACTGCCGTCGGCGGGTGTGTAGGTGATCGTGACGGTGCCGGCACCCGGAACCTTGAAGTCGGTTGCCTTGTACTGGTCGCCGTGGGCGTGACGGCCGATGACGATGGGCTTGGTCCAACCCGGAACGAGTCGCGGGATGTTGCTGCAGATGATGGGCTCGCGAAACACGACGCCGCCGAGGATGTTGCGGATGGTGCCGTTCGGCGACTTCCACATCTTCTTCAGCTTGAACTCTTCGACACGAGCTTCGTCGGGGGTGATGGTGGCGCACTTCACGCCAACGCCGTGCTTGAGAATTGCATTCGCCGAGTCGATGGTGACCTGGTCGTCGGTCGTGTCGCGGTACTCGATGCCGAGGTCGTAGTACTCGAGTTCGACGTCGAGGTACGGAAGGATGAGGCGGTCTTTGATGAACTGCCAGATGATGCGCGTCATTTCGTCGCCGTCGAGTTCGACGACCGGATTGTCAACCTTGATCTTTGCCATGTGCGGGCCTTTCGCTTCGGGATCAACTTGTATGTTACTTGTCAACATGGCAGGGTGGTAACCCGCTCGGGTGGGCCCCCGACGGGTCGTGGAACCTACGATTCCGCCATGGAATTCGCCTGGACCCCGGAACAGATCGACCTGCGCGAGCACGCCCGCAAGATCGCCGAGGATGCCGTCGCGCGCTACGGCCGCCACAACGACACTTGGATGAACGGCTATTCCAAGGAATTCTCCAGGGAACTCGGCGAACACGGCTTCATCGGCATGACCTGGCCGAAAGAGTTCGGTGGCGGCGGCCGCCCCGCAATCGACCGTCTCATCGTCGGTGAGGAAATGATCAAGGCGGGGGCCCCCATCGCAGCCTCGTGGTTCGGCGACCGCCAAATGGGCCCCACCCTCATGACCTACGGAACTCCCGAGCAGCAGGCGAAGTTTCTTCCCGGAATTCTTTCGGGACACGACACGTGGTGCATCGGAATGTCGGAACCGAACGCCGGTAGTGACCTCGCGTCGCTGAAGACCAGCGCGGTTCTCGACGGCGATGAATGGGTGATCAACGGACAGAAGATCTGGACCTCGTTCGGCGCGGTCGCCGAGTACTGCTATCTCATCTGTCGCACGTCGAACGACGGCCCACCGCACGCAG
>JBEBAF010000046.1:0-6427 GCA_041159045.1 Actinomycetota bacterium | reverse complement strand
CCGTGATGAGCGCGACGATGTCGCGGTACGGGCGGTGATGATGCCCGTGGTCATCGTGGTGATGCTCGACGACGATGGCGTGCGTGGCAGAGATTCCCGCGCGATCAACGCGGTCGGTGGTGAGCGCCCAGCCGTCGAGGTTCAGGCCGTAGAGAATTTCGGCAATGGCAATTGCATCGGCACCGGCGTCGATGAGCGCGCCGAGCAGCATGTCGCCGGCGACACCGGCTTGGCAGTTGAGCCATACGGCTTTCGATGCGCCGACGTTGTTCATGCGCGGCGGCCGAGGATTCGTGCAACCGCAGCGGCCGCGCCGAATCCGTTGTCGATGCCGACAACCGTGACGCCTGCGGCACACGACGCATGCATGGCGAGAAGCGCGGTGACACCTTCGAGCGATGCGCCGTAACCGACGCTGGTGGGCACCGCGACGATGGGTGCACCACTGAGGCCACCGATCACGCTTGCGAGTGCACCTTCCATTCCTGCGGCCACGATGATGGCATCGGCCGACTGAATGGTGTCGACGCGGTCGAGCAAACGGTGAATGCCGGCGACTCCCACATCGACGATGCGTTCGGGTGCGTAGCCGTAGGCACGCAGCGTGAGCACCGCTTCGTCGACAACCGGTACGTCAGCGGTACCGGCGCTCACCACGAGCACGCGGTGGGCGGAACCATTCGGTGTGTCGGGAAGACGCCACGCGAGTGTGTTCGATGCACGCAGCGATCCGGGGTGCGCGGCGAGTGTGGCCTTGGCCTGTGCGTCGTCGATACGTGTGAGCAGAACGGGGCCTTCGCCGTGCGCCAGCATCTCGCCGACGATGAGCGCACATTGTTCGGGGGATTTGCCGGGGCCGTAGATCGCCTCGGGGGTTCCGGTACGCAGCGCACGATGATGATCAACCAGTGCGTCGCCGACCTGTGTGAAGGGAAGCCTGCGCAGTTCCGCCACCGCGGCATCGGCGCTGATTGCGCCCGACTGCACGTCGGCGAGCAGTTGCCGCAGGGTTTCGGAAAACACGCCCCAATGTTGGCATCTCCTCGCCTAGCCTTCCCATTGTGACGTCGACATCCCCCCGCCGCGTTGGCTTTCTTGGCCCCGCGGGCACCTTCACCGAGCAAGCGGCCCGCACGCAGGCCGATTTGGCCGCGGCTGAACTGGTGCCGTTCCGTACGGTGCCCGACGTTCTCGACGCGGTGGAAGCGGGCGAAGTCGACCTGGGGTTCGTGCCGATCGAAAACTCGATCGAAGGCACGGTGAACTCCACACAAGACGCGTTGGTGTTCGACCACGAGCTGTACATCCAGCGCGAGGTCGTTCTCGACATCAAGCACTATTTGTGTGCGTTGCCGGGCACGAAGATTGCCGACGTGCACGAGGTGCATTCCATGCCCGTCGCCACCGCGCAATGCCATGCATTCCTGCGCAAGGAACTTCCCGAAGCCCAGGTGTTGCCCGCCACCAGCACTGCCGAAGCCGCGCGACGCATCGGCGCCGAAAAGTTGGCGGGTGTTGCAGCAATTGGCCCGGAAACGGTTGCAGCGATGTACGGGCTCGACATCATCGCCCGCGACATCGCCGACCACGACAACAACCAGACGCGCTTCGTGTTGGTGGGCAAAGACACCATTCCGCCGGCAACCGGCCACGACCGCACGGCATTGGTCGTGTTCCAGCGCGCCGATGAACCGGGCAGCTTGATTTCGATCCTTCAAGAGTTCGCAGCCCGACGCATCAACCTGGAAAACCTGCAGTCGCGACCCACGAAGAACAGCGGGCTCGGCGACTACTGCTTCATCATCTACACCGACCGCCACATCGACGATGAGTTGATGGCCGATGCACTGCGCGAGCTGCACGCCAAGCAGGGCGGGGTGAAGTTCTTCGGGTCATATCCGGCGGCCGGCCAGCACGCGCACAACGCCCGTGAACACGCCGATGCCCGTTGGCGCGACGCCGACGACTGGGTTTCGCACCTGCGCAGCCGTATCGCACGCTGATCCTTCCCGATAACCTCGCGGACGGAACGGTGGCAGAGTGGACAAATGCATCCGCCTTGAAAGCGGAAGGCCCAAAAGGCCCGGGGGTTCGAATCCCTCCCGTTCCGCCAATTGATCGTGAGCCGGGTGGGATGAAGTGAACAATGCGCCGCAAACGATGGTGGTTGTCGGCACCGTCATGCACACGCCCACCCACCGTGAACTGCAAGTGCTCGAACACGTGGCCGTGGTGGTGCGCAACGGCGTGATCACCGAGGTGTTGCCCGCGTCGTCGCGCGAAGCGGTCGAGGCGTGCGAAGCCGCCGACGAAGTTGTGCGCTTGGGCGCACGCGAGCGTTTGTTGCCCGGGTTGATCGACACGCACAATCACGCGCCGCAGTGGCCCCAGTTGGGAACCGGTCTCGACATTCCGCTCGAGAAGTGGTTGTTCGATTACACGTTTCCGCTCGAGGCGCGTTACGCCGATGCGGCTTTCGCCGCCGATGTGTGGGAACGCATGGTGCCCACGTTGTTGGCACATGGCACCACCACCGCGGTGTACTACTCGTCGATACATGAAGAAGCCACGCTGCGACTTGCCGAAACGTGCGACCACTTCGGCCAGCGTGCGTTCATCGGCCGTGTTGCGATGGACCACCCCGAGGGAACACCCGAGTGGTATCGCGATGCCGATGCAACCGCCGGCATCGACGCGTCGTCACGTTCCATCGATGCAATTCGGACGATGGGTAGTGCGATCGTCGAACCCATCATCACGCCGCGTTTCATCCCCGCGTGTTCGCACGAGTTGTTGATCGGTTTGGGTGAACTTGCCGGTCGCACGGGCTCGCTGGTGCAAACGCACTGTTCGGAATCGGATTGGGAACACGGTTACGTGCTGCAGCGCTACGGCAAGCGCGATGCCGAGATGCTGAGCGAATTCGGTCTGCTGCGTCGCGGCACGGTGCTGGCGCACGGTGATCATTTGTGCGACGACGATTTTGCGATGATCCGTTCGGCCGGCGCGGGTGTTGCGCACTGTCCGTTGTCGAATTCGTACTTTGCCAACGCGGTGTTTCCATTGCGCCGCGCCCAAGAGGTCGGCGTGCATGTGGGTCTTGGTTCCGACGTGTCGGGTGGGCCACTTCCCGGGTTGTTGCCGCAATGCCAACACGCCGTCACCGTGTCGCGCATGTTGGAAGACGGCGTCGATGCGAACCAGTCCGCGGATTCGCGCGGTGTTGCATCGTCGCGTGTCGACATCGTGGCTGCATTTCACGCTGCAACCGTTGGCGGCGCAAACATGCTGGGTGTTGCAGCTGGCTTGATCGAACCGGGCCGGTTCTTCGATGCCATCGTTGTGAACGCCGAGTCGGGTGATTCTGGTCTGCACTATTACGAGGGCATCGATGATGAAACGCGGTTGTTCGAGAAGATCGTGCGCTTGGCCGCACCGGCCGACATCACGTCGGTGTGGGTGGCGGGTCGTCGCGTCGCCGGTGTGTAACCACAGCGCGTGGAAATCGGAAAACGAAAAGGGCCGGGTCGTGCGACCCGGCCCTTTCGATTCGACTCGTGCGAGTCAGTGACTCAAGTGGTCACTTGGGAATCGTTCCGTCGATGCCTTCAACGAGGTAGTTCATCGCCATGAGCTCTTCGTAGGTCGCTTCGACACCGTCGGCGAGAATCTCCTTGCCGGTGTTGTCCTTCAGCGGTCCCTTGAACATGACGCCCGAGTTGGCAACGACTTCCTTCGTCTTCTCCGCGATGAGCGCGCGGGTCTCTTCCGAGACCGACTTGCCGAGCGGAGCAAGAACGACGTGACCGTCGGCGAGGCTGCCGTAGTAGTTACCGGCAACCCAGGTGCCGTCGAGTGCAGCCTTGACGCGCGGAACTTCGTACGTTGCCCAGTTGTAGGTTGCAGCGCTCAGCCAGATGTCGGGGAAGTTCGCGCTCTGGTCGGAGTCGTAGCCCGACCAGAAGACACCCTTCGCTGCTGCAGCCTCACCCGAAGCGGGCGAGTCTTGTGCGACCACACCAATGGTGTCGGCGCCACCGGCGATGAGGGCTTCGGCCGTCTTGCGCTCGAGCGCCGGATCAAACCAGGTGCTCGTCCAGATGAGCTTGACCGTTGCTTCGGGGTTCACTGCACGGGCGCCGAGCGTCCATGCGTTGATGCCACGGAGAACTTCGGGAATCGGGAACGATGCGAGAAGGCCGAGCTTGCCGGTCTTTGATGCGGCACCCGCTGCCATGCCGGTCAACCATGCGGCGTCTTCTGCTGCACCGGTGAACTGCGACAGGTTCGCTGCGCTCTTGTAACCGGTTGCGAACTCGAAGCAGACGTCGGGGTGCTTCTCGGCAGCTGCCGCGAACGCATCCTGGAAACCGAACGAGGTACCGAAGATCAACGTGTTGCCGTCGGCGATGAGGTCTTCGATGACCTGACCAACCTGGTCACCTTCGGGAACGTTTTCCTTGTAGGTGGTGATGATGTCGTCACCGAACGCAGCCTGCACTGCGAGACGGCCCTTGTCGTGTGCGGTGGTCCAGCCACCGTCGTTGATCGGTCCGACGTAGACCCATGCGGCCTTCAGCGGTTCACCTTCGGCTGCACGGCACGAACGGCCCTCTGCGTTGGCATCCCATGGCGTGAAGTTGGTTTCCCACGACACCGAGCCGGGTTCACCGGCAGCAGCTGTCGCCGCCGCGGTTGTGTCGGCGGTTGCGGTGGTGTCTGCAGTAGCGGTGTCGGCAACTGCAGTGGTGTCGGCAGTTGTTTCGTCGGTAGAGGCGTTGTTGTCATCGCCACAGGCGACGAGTCCGACGCCGAGGGCGAGAGTGGCCGACAATGCGAGCCACTTGTGTGAACGACGTTGCGTCAAGTTTTCCTCCTCGGAAATTGGGTGGTCTTCGGGGGTCACACGAAATCTCGGTGACATGCCGAATCTAAATTGCCGAGCCGTGCGACGAAGGTGTCGGATCGTTACCAAAACAAGCATTTAACAAAAAATGCAGTTTCGCGATTCCGGAGATTGTTTCCGCGCGTTCTATTCACGCAAGTGCAAAACGCAACAGCACGCGTTCGACGCCGTCTTTGTTGACGTCGCGGTCGACAACCATGTGCACGCGGGAATCGATTTTTATTTTTTGTTGAACGTTCGCTGGTGCCGCTGTGTCGACGATGTTGGTGAGCACGCGCGGACCTTCGACATGTGCGATGCCGGAGTCGAGCTGCACGTATGCGGTGACGTAGGGGCCGGCATCTTTCCAGCGACCGGTGCCCTTCGCGACGACGGTGTACGAGTACACCGAACCGGTGCCGGGGAGGATTCGCCACTCGGCAATTTCGACATGGCATCCGGGGCAAATGGCACGTGGGTACCAAGCGAATGAATTGCACGCGCCGCAGAACGGCAGTTCGATTCGTCCGTCGCGTAGTGAATCCCAGAAACGCTGGTTCTCGTGGTTGGTCTCGATGTCGGCGAGTGGCAGGAACGGCGGGTTCACAAGCTTCTCCCGAGAATGAGGGTGGCCGATGCGAGCCGGGTGGCAAGGCTGCCGCCGGTGCCATGAGCGAGGGCGATTTCGCAGTCGGGCACTTGAACCGCGGAGTGTGCCTCGCCACGCAACTGCCGTACGGCTTCGACCACCTTGGTCATGCCGCCGCGGTTGCTGGGGTGGTTGTTGCACAAGCCACCACCATCGGTGTTGAACGGCAACTTGCCGAATGGCGCCTGCAATGCTCCATCCATGACGAAGCGGCCACCTTCGCCGCGTGCGCAGAAGCCGAGGTCTTCGAGGGTGAGGAGAACGGTGATCGTGAAGCTGTCGTAGATCGAGGCGTAGTCGATGTCGGCGGGCGTGACGCCGGCTTCGGCAAAGGCGAGAGGGCCGGAACGCACGGCACCGGTGTGCGTGAGGTCGATGCGACCGTTGTCGACGTGCTTCACCGCCGCGCCGGTGCCGAGAATTGGTACGCAGTGACGGTTCAGCTTCGTGGCAATTTCCGGCGCGACAACCACGAGGGCACCACCGCCATCGGTGACAACACAGCAGTCGAGCATGTGCAACGGGTCGGCAACCATGCGCGATTCGAGAACTTCATCGACCGTGACGACGTTGCGGAGGAATGCATTCGGGTTGTGTTGCGCGTGAGTCGACGCCGCAACCTTGATTTCCGCGAGCTGTGCACTTGTCGTGCCGAACTCGTGCATGTGTCGTCGCGCGGCCATTGCATATCCGGCGACGATCGACATACCGAAGTAGTTCTCGAAAGGAACCTCGGGTGCGTTCCCGAATCGACCGGCACCTGCGATGCCGGCACCCGACGAACGCGGAAGACCGGCAAGGGTGATGAGTGCCACCTTGCAATGGCCCGTGGCGATGGCCTCGGCCGCATGTTGCACATGGATGAGGTATGACGACCCACCCGTTTCGGTGGA
>JBEBAF010000045.1:0-4712 GCA_041159045.1 Actinomycetota bacterium | reverse complement strand
CGTGTGTACATACGCAGCAGGATTTCCGACCAATCCTGGGCATCGACTCCGCCGTCTTTGGCGTTGATCTGCACGATGCAGTCAACTTCGTCGTGTTCGCCCGTGAAGAGGCTGCGCATCTCGAGACCATCGAGTTGCCGCGAGGCCTTGGTGATGCCTTCTTCGATTTCGCCTTCCTGTGTGGCGTCGTCTGCCTCGCGGGCCAGATCATGGAGCACTTCGATGTCATCGACGTCGGAGGTCAAACCGTCGAACTCGTCGACGTCGCCCTTCACGTTCGAGTATTCGGTGTTGATCTTCTTCGCAAGTTCCTGGTCGTCCCACAAGTCGGGGCGTGAAATTTCGAGTTCGAGTTCGCTCAACCGCGAACGGTTCACGTCGATTTTCAGGTAGCCGCGGGCGTCGTCGAGCCGCTGACGGAGTTCGCGTATGGCGTCGGTGAAGTCACGCATGGCGGTACCGGGTTTGCGTCAGGCCGCGCCGCGACCGTGGCACAACTTGAATTTCTTGCCCGAGCCACACGGACACGGCGCATTGCGCGGTGTCTTGTCGAATTCGCTCTTGACGATCGGCGTGTTCGACGGACCGGATGATGCGGCAGCAACCTCTTCGGGCAGTTCGCCGTCGGCAACCGCTGCGGCTGCCGCGACCTGGAAGCCCGACGTATCGACATTTTCGGACGATGTTTGCTGCACGTTCTGGACGTTCGCAGCGGCATCGTCGGTGACGACCTCGACATGCATGACGTACTTCACGAAATCCTGCGCGATGCCCTTCATGAGGGCACCGAACATGTCGTAACCCTCGCGCTGCCACTCGGTGAGTGGGTCTTTTTGACCCATGGCCCGCAGATTGATTCCTTCCTGCAGGTAGTCCATCTCTTCGAGATGCTCGCGCCAGCGCTGGTCGATGATGCGCAGCATGACTTGGCGTTCGATTTCACGCATCACGGATTCGCCGAGTTCGGCCTCGCGCTTGGCGTAGAACGCCGCCGCATCGGCCATCACGATGTCGTAGATGCCATCGGTGCCATCGGCATTTGCAACCGAGGCGATGCTCAGCGACGTCGGCCAATAGGTGGCAAGTTCGCGGACCAAACCTTCGAGATCCCATTCGTCGTCGGCCTCGGTGACGCAGTAGGCCTCGATCAATCCATCGACGGCCTCTGACAGGTAGTCCATGGCTGCCGAGCGCAGATCGAGACCTTCGAGAATCTGGTCACGGCGCTGGTAGATGACCTTGCGCTGCTCGTTCATCACTTCGTCGTACTTGAGGACGTTCTTGCGGATTTCCCCGTTGCGCTGTTCAACGGTGGTTTGAGCGCGCTCGATGGCTTTGGTGACCATCTTGGCTTCGATTGCCTCGTCGTCGGGCAACGCACGGCCCATCACCCAACTGAGGGCACCCGTGGCGAACAGCCGCATGAGCTCGTCGTCGAGCGAAAGATAGAAGCGCGATTCACCGGGGTCGCCCTGACGGCCGGCGCGACCGCGCAACTGGTTGTCGATGCGTCGGCTCTCGTGACGCTCGGTACCGAGCACATACAGACCACCGAGCTTGCGAACCTCGTCGCCTTCTTCGCCGCATGACTTCTTGAATTCGGCGAGCAACTCGGCGTACCTGGCCTGCGCTTCGGCGCGATGCTTGCGGAACTCTTCGGGCATCTGATCGAGCGGCATCGGAAGGGTGAATTCATCCGCCAGGGTTTCTGCCGAGAAACCTTCGGACAACACACCCTGACGCGCGAGACCCTCGGGGTTTCCGCCGAGCAAAATGTCGACACCGCGTCCGGCCATGTTCGTGGCCACCGTGACGGCGTGCAGGCGCCCCGCCTGAGTAACGATCTGGGCTTCGCGTGTGTGCTGCTTCGCATTGAGCACTTCGTGGGGAATTCCCCGCTTGTTCAGCTGACGCGAGAGGTACTCGCTCTTTTCAACGCTGACGGTACCGACGAGCACCGGCTGGCCGGTGTTGTAGCGCTCGACGATGTCTTCGACAACCGCGCCGAACTTGGCGACTTCGGACTTGTAGATGAGGTCTGCCTGGTCGGCGCGCACGATCGGCTTGTTCGTGGGAATCGGCACGACCTGGAGTCCGTAGGTGTTGACCAGTTCCGCGGCTTCGGTCTGCGCGGTCCCGGTCATGCCGGCGAGCTTGCCGTACATACGGAAGTAGTTCTGCAGTGTGATCGTGGCGAGAGTCTGGTTCTCTTCCTTGATCTTCACGCCTTCTTTGGCTTCGACGGCCTGGTGAATGCCTTCACTCCAGCGGCGCCCCTCGAGAATACGACCGGTGAATTCGTCGACGATCTTCACTTCGCCCGACTGAACGATGTAATCCTTGTCGCGCTTGTAGAGCTCTTTCGCCTTCAATGCGACCTGCAGCTGGTGCACGAGGTTCTGCTGCACGCCGTCGTAGAGGTTGCTGATGCCCAGCTGTTGCTCGACCTTTTCGATACCCGATTCGGTGGGTACGACCGTGCGCTTGTCTTCTTCCACTTCGTAGTCGACATCGCGCACCAACGAACGGGTGATGGACGCGAAGCGGTAGTACAACTTCGCTGCATCAGCCAGACGACCGGAAATGATGAGCGGCGTACGGGCTTCGTCGATGAGAATCGAGTCGACTTCGTCGACGATGGCGAAATTGTGGCCGCGCTGAACCTTTTCGTCGAGAGACCCGGCCATGTTGTCGCGCAGGTAGTCGAAACCAAATTCGTTGTTGGTTCCGTAGGTGATGTCGCAGAGGTAGTCCTCGCGCTTCTGCGACGGCTGATCGCGGAAACCGGGCACGACGAGTCCGACGCTGAGACCCAGCCAACGGTGAACACGACCCATCCATTCCGCGTCGCGGCGGGCGAGGTAATCGTTGACGGTGACGAGGTGAACGCCTTTGCCGCCGAGACCATTGAGGTATGCGGGAAGGGTCGACACCAGGGTCTTGCCCTCGCCCGTCTTCATTTCCGCGACCCAACCGAAGTGAAGCGCGGCACCACCCATCATCTGTACGTCGTAGTGACGCTGGCCCAGCACCCTTTTGCCGGCCTCACGCATGACGGCAAATGCTTCGACCAAGAGGTCGTCGAGAGACTCGCCACGGTCGAGGCGTGACCGGAATTCGTCGGTCTTGCCGCGCAGCGCGTCGTCAGACAGCGAGCTGATGGTTGGTTCGAGAGCGTTGATGTCGGGAATCAGGCCCTCGAGAGCCTTGACTTTCTTGCCTTCACCGGCTCGGAGGACTCGATCGAGGATGCCCATGCAGTCGCTGATGCTATCGGGCAGGGGTCGCCGCGACCGCCCAGCACACCGTCAATTCAGCGCCAACACTGCGAAAAGCGCGTTGTGCGGCGCGCATCGTGGCCCCCGTGGTCGTCACATCGTCGATCACGAGCACGCGCAATCCGCGGGCCGCTCGATGTGCGGAGAACACGGGCCCGGCCAGTCGCTCGCGCCGAGAACGTCCCGTTTGGGCGATACTCCCCCGTCGTCGCAGAAGTGATCGCGCCGGAACACCAAGTTGCCGCGCAACGCGACGCGCAATCAATTCCGATTGATCGAATCCCCGCCGCCGACGGTGCGCCGACGAAGTCGGTGCCCAGGTCACGGCGTCGAAAACGATTCCGCTCTGCGAGGATTCGCGCCGGATTGGGTCGACCAAGAGATCACCGAGCCGCAACGCGTTCGCGCGCCGGTTGTGATACTTCAATTCAACGACGAGTCGGTGCACCTCGCTTCCCGGGTCGAATGACGATGCCGAGTGAATGTGACGTGCCGCATGATCCGGAATTTGCATGCCCCGATGTGTGCGTAGCACCACGATCAGGGAAATACGTCACTTTCATGTCGTCCGTGGGCACTACGGTCATTCCGTGCCCGAATCCGACAAGCCCGTGACAGCTCTCCGACCACTACGCGAGCGCACGGTCGAGAGGCTTGCGCGGTGCGCGGCAGGACTCTTCTGTTTCGGCGCGGGCATCGCCTGCTTCGTCCACTCCGACCTCGGCGTACCGCCGTGGGATGTGTTCCATCAAGGTATTGCAAAAATCACCGATCTTCAGCTCGGCACCGTGATCATCCTCGTGGGAATCGTGCTGCTGCTTCTCTGGATTCCGTTGCGCATCCGCCCCGGAATCGGCACCATCATGAACGCCGTACAGATCGGCCTCGTCGAGAACCTCATGGAAGATGTGCTTCCGGATTCTCGGTTGATCGTCGCCCGCGTTGCCTACCTCGCAGCGGGAATGATGTTCATCGCATTCGGATCAGGGCTGTACATCGGTGCCGAACTCGGATCGGGGCCCCGTGACGGCTTGATGATCGGCCTGAACAAACGTTTCGGCGTCAGTATTCGACTTGCGCGCACCATCGTCGAAATAGTCGTGATGGTCACCGGGCTGTTCCTCGGCGGCCACATCGGGTTCGGTACGTTCGTGTTCGCATTCGGCATCGGACCTCTGGTCCAGATCGCCATCGGGGCGTTGCGCATGCCCCCGTCGCTCGCCGCAACGGCGACGGGGGAAGCACTCGAAGGCTGAGCCCGAACGCTGCGTATCAGTAGCGGTAGTGGTCGGGCTTGAACGGCCCGCGCGGGTCGATGCCCAGGTAGTCGGCTTGTTCGTCGTTCAACTTCGTCAGCACGACACCGAGCGCCTCGAGGTGAGCAGCAGCGACCTTTTCGTCGAGGTGCTTCGGCAACACGTAAACACCGGTCGG
>JBEBAF010000044.1:0-7091 GCA_041159045.1 Actinomycetota bacterium | reverse complement strand
GGAAGCGGCATGGGGTGACGTCGCCTTCGAATCGTCGTACCACGAAATCCCCCCGGCGTTGGCGACGAATTCAATGCGGTGATGCGATGGCGCGAAGGTTTCGAGCGCCTCGACCACCCCTGACACCGATGCAACACATGTCTCAAGCACGGCGGCCGAAGCCGCGAGCGCGTTCGTCACGTCGTGAGGTAGCGATCTCTTCATCCGTGACTTCTCGACGAGTTCGGTACCTGTGGCGAAGAGTTTCCCGCTATCGACCGAATAGTCGGCATCTTCCGCGCCGAAGGTCACGGGCCTCGCATGACTTGCGCGAGCCGCATCGAGAATCGACGGAACGAAAGCCGGAGCAACTGCAACGTCATCACCCGACGCCGAAGCCCAGATCCTCTGCTTCGCGCCGACGTACGAACTCATGCTGACGTGCCAATCGAGGTGATCGGGCGCGATGTTCAACCACACTCCGGCCTCGACCCGAAAGTCCCTCGTGAGGGCGAGACGAAAACTCGAACACTCGACGACGAAACAGTCGACGTCTTCATCAAGAGCAGCGATGAGCGGCGTTTCGGTGTTGCCGACGGCAAGAGCACGCTGCCCCGAGGACCGAATCATCGATGCCGCAAGAAGCGTCGTGGTTGTCTTTCCATCGGTACCCGTGATTCCGATCATCGGACGAGGCCCGCCTCGCCTTTCGGCCTCCCACCGGTATGCAAGCTCAATTTCCGACATCGTCTCGCGCCCGAGGTCGCTCGAGATTGCAAACAACGGATGCGACTCGGGAACTCCCGGTGCCGGCATCACGAAGTCGACTTCCTTCACCAGCGCAGACAACGTGCCGAGATCAGGAGAGATGGAGAGCGTTGCGCCCAACTCATGAGCAAGCGCGACGTGCGATGCATTGTCCTTGTCGTCGACGAGCACCGGCTCGATGTCGCGAGCCGCAAGCGAACGGGCAACCGCAGTACCCGCGATGCCGAGACCGAAGACGAGAGCGCGGGCCATCAGCCAACCTGACGGGTGAAATCGCCGATGAACACGGCCAGTGCAGTTGCGACGCAGATTCCCTGGATGATCCAGAATCGAATGATCACGCTGGTTTCGGGCCAGCCGATCAATTCGAAGTGGTGATGAATCGGCGACATTCGCAGGAGTCGGCGCTTTCTCCCCGACGCCTTGAACACACCCATCTGAACGGCAACCGATCCTGCCTCGAACACGTTGATGCCGCAGATGAGGAGAAGGAGCAAGTGCGTGTTCGTCGTGACGGCGAGTAGACCCAAAGCCGCGCCGATCCCGAGCGCACCAACGTCGCCCATGAAGATCTTCGCCGGCGCCGCGTTCCACCAGAGGAATCCACCGCACGCTCCGGCGAATGCGGCCGACAACACGGCGAGATCGAGTGGATTCACCAACCCGTAAATTTCCGGATTACGAAACGCCCAGTACGCAATCACCGTGTAGGCCAGAAACGAAAGCAGTGCCGAGCCACCCGCCAATCCATCGAGGCCGTCGGTCACGTTCACTGCATTGGTTGCGCTCCACACCATGACCGCACCCCAGACGACCCACACGGGCCACGGGAGATGCCATCCGGGATTGTCGGCCCTCATGATCGAAAAGTTGTGACTGACGTTCGTGGCCGACGCCAACCACCACAGAAAGACGAGCGTCAGGCCGAATGTGACGTACCCCTTCTTCTTCCAGAAGATTCCGCGATTGTGGGACTTTCGCACCTTGATGAAGTCATCGAGAAAACCCATGAACGCCATGACGACGATGCATGCCCACATGATGAGTGCCTGATCCGAAAATGCGAGACCGTTGCGGAGATGCGCCACTGCCCAACCGATGAAGGCAGAACTGACGATGGCAACGCCGCCCATCGTCGGTGTTCCCTGCTTGTACGTGTGATGAGTCGGCCCGAGATCTTCCTTACCGAGAATCGGCTGACCCCGACCGATGCGGCGGAAGAAGCCGATGAGATAACGGGTACCGAAAAGCGACACCAACATCGCGATGGAACCGCCGAGAAATACCGCAATCATTCTTCACCCTCGATCATTCGCATTTTCATTGGTCGTCTCCGATCAAGCTCTTGATGGCCCGCTCGGCTTCCACAAGATCATCGAACTCAAACGTTTGTGCACCGATGGTCTGACCTTTTTCGTGACCTTTGCCGGCGATGATCACCACGTCATCGGCGCGGGCGGCACCAATCGCCTGCACGATCGCGTCTCGCCGGTCGATCACGACCTTGACCCGCGACCGGTCGGCTGCACCTGCAACGACCTGTCGGGCGATTTCGTCCGGATCTTCCGAACGGGCGTTGTCGGTGGTGACGATCACGAGGTCCGCCAGATCGCACGCCACCCTGCCCATCTCTGAACGCTTGGATTGGTCTCGATCGCCGCCGCAACCGAACACGACATGGAGGCGAGCATGATTCGACAGAGTTTCCCGAGCCGTCGACAACACGGCGCGCAAAGAATCGGGCGTGTGCGCGTAATCAACGTAAACCGAGAATGGCGCCTCGACATCAACTCGCTGCAACCGACCGGGAACGACCGCCAGCGAACGCAAACCACTTGCGATGTCACCCGTCGGAATATCGAGAAGTCGCGCCGCTGTGGCCGCAGCCAGCGCGTTGTACACGTTGTGCCGCCCGCCGATGGGAAGAACGATTTCGATGCCCTCCCACGAAAAGACACTGCGGGTCATCGACTCGGACAGGCTCGTGGCGTCGGCGAGACCGTATGACACCACACGCCGACCCGAAGCCTTGATTCGTTCGATGAGCATCGCGCCGTGTTCGTCGTCACGGTTGACGACGAGACCGCTGGCTACGCCCGGGGCAAAGAGCTTCGCTTTCGCTTCGAAATAGGCATCAAGCGACCCGTGGAAGTCAAGGTGGTCATGACCGAGATTGGTGAATATCGCCGCACGAAACGCAATGCCGTGGGTTCGATCGAGTTCGAGCGCATGAGAAGTGACCTCCATGATGATGATTCGGCGCCCCGCATCAACCGCCCTCCGCATTGCGCGGTGAAGTTCGGTGGATTCGGGAGTTGTCCTGGCACCCGTGAGCGTGCCGAAGATTTCGGGCTCGATGCCGGCGGCGCTACAAATCGCGCCGAGCATTGCGGCCGTGGTCGTCTTGCCGTTGGTGCCCGTGATTCCGATCACCGGAACCTCACGCGAAGGATGGCCGTGAATGAAGGCTGCAGCTTCTGCGGTTGCGCGCCGCATCGACGATTCGGTGACCCGTATCTGAGGCACGTCGACGGGAACCGGACGCGACACCAACAAGGCGCGAGCTCCGTTACGGACGGCTTGCTCGACGAATGAATGTCCGTCGCTTTCCCGACCGACGACGCAACAGAACAGGGCGCCCGGGGTCACGGCGCGTGAGTCAACCTCGGCATCGACGATCTGAACGTCGCCGACAACCGACGAATCCATCGGGTCGATCAAGCCAACTCGAAGCAGTTCGCTGACGAGTGCGGAGAGCGCGACCATGCCGTGCACCGATCAGTGACCGGCTTCGCCCTCGCGAGCGTACGGGTCGACCTTCGCGCACGGCTGGGTTGTCGCCGCCGGCCGGATGCGAAGTTCACGGGCAACGAACGATCCGATTTCCGAAAACACGGGGGCTGCCGCGGTACCACCGAAGCGGTCGCGCGATGCCGAGTCGGGTTCGTCGATCGACACGAGGATCGTCACCTGCGGATCCTCGGCCGGCAGGAATCCGACGAAGGATGCGAAGTACTTGCGACCCGTCGTATCCGAGCCGTACGTGCCGTCTCGTTGAACCTTGTAGCCCGTTCCCGTCTTGCCGGCCACGGTCATGCCCGGAATCTTCGCAAGAGTTCCGGTACCGAAGCACACGACATCACGCAACATCATGTTCATTTGCGTCGCGGTGTTCTGCGTGAGAACGGGACGTGTCGATGATGGTTCGGTTTCGTGCATCTTCCCGCTGTTGTCGATGGTTCCCGAAACGATGCGCGGAGCAACGTACGTGCCGTTGTTGGCCACCACGTTCACGGCAGAGATCAACTGCAGAGACGTCGACGCGAAGCCGTATCCGTACGCAACGGTGATCTTCTCGGTACCGCGCCACTTCGACACGGGCTTCAGAATGCCCGGGCTTTCGTCCGGAAAATCAAGGGCAGTCTTGTCACCGAATCCGAACGCATGCAGGTACGACTCGAGTGCCGAGCTCGTGATTCGCTGTGAAGCAAGCACGGTGCCGAGGTTCGACGACTTCACCAGAATTTCGCGCACCGGCATTGCCTGGGTCGGGTGCGGATAGGCATCGCGAATCAGATACTCGTCGAATTGCTGCGCACCCGGAACGTGGAACACGCTGTCGGGACTGATCGCACCTTCGTTGATCGCCGCCGCGATGCTGAACACCTTTGCCGTCGAACCCGTTTCGTGGGCTTCAACCGCCCCGTAGTTGCCACTGTTCGAATACGTGCCGTCATCGTTCTTGCGGACGTTTGCCATCGCGTAGATGTCGCCCGTCTTGCTGTTCATCACGATCGCCGTTCCGCCGCGCGCATTCACCTGCCGCACACGGGCGTACAACGACTGGTTGAGCTGGTACTGAATCGAGCGGTCAACCGTCAGCACAAGATCGTTTCCGGCCACCGGCGCAACCTCGACGTTGCTCGCCCCCGGAATCGACCGACCGTCCTTGTCCTGTTCGCGAACGAACCGTCCGTCCTTGCCTTTCAACACGTCGTCGTACTGCAGTTCCAAACCTGCGGTACCGACACCGTCGGTGTCCGTGCGTCCAACCACGGCCAGCGCCGACTGATCCAGGACGACGCGGTCGGGCTCTTTGTACGAACCGATTCCCGGAAGCTTGAGGTCGGTCACTGATTTCGCGCGGGACGGATCGATCTGTCGGGCGATGAAGGCGAAGTTCGAAGCGCGTGCGGTGAGGGTGGCCGCGAGCTCTTGCTCTTTCGTCGCGTCGAACTGCATCAGCCCGGCAATCGCGTGTGCAGTGCCGTCGGGGTCGACGACGGCCTTTGGATCGGCATAGAGGGTCATCATCGGCACCGACATCGCAATCTCCTGACCGTTGCGGTCGAAGATCGCGCCACGTTCGGCGCGCAACGTGGTTGTGCGCATACGCGCGGCAAGACCTGCGGCGCGGTACTCGTCGCCGGAGACCGTTTGCAGGTAGCCGACCTTGCCGATCAAAAAGACGAGCAACACGACGAGAATCGCCACCGCGATGCGCAGACGACGCTTGATGACGGGTGTGGCTTGCTTCGTCCGATTCGGACGAACCTTGACCCGTCGAGCGAAACGAAGACGCGAGGGGGCGCGACGAGCCGTGCGCTTCGAAGACGTCGACGATGATCGCGATGATTGACGTCGGTCGGTCGGCGTTGAACGGCGAGGATCTGCACCATGACGTTCGCGCGACGTGGAGTGCGATCGAGAAGAACGGGTCGAGCCGGCAGATCCGCCACGACGCGCACCTGAACGGTGTCGACCGGGCTCGACCACCCTGATGTGGCTGCGCTCGCGACTCGTACGCGGAGCCGATGCCCTGCTGTTCACGGCGTTGCCCCGACTTCCGATTTGATGTGGCCGAACTCGTCGAAAGGCGTGGATGCCTCCTGAGCAACGCGGTCGGTGAGGTCACCCGACGAGGCGAGAACGCTCGCAACCACGGCGGGATCGACGGCGACGAATTTCGCGGCTCCCGCCGGCTTCATACCAAGTTTCGCTGCTTCGGACGAAACGCGTCCAGGTGATTCGAGAAATGCCCGTTCGTGGCGGAGATCGCTGTAATGGTCGCGAGCCATCACAACCGACCTGTTCAGTCCATCGAGCTTCAGCTGTTGCTTTGCCAGTTCGGTACGCAACATCGCCGCAAAAAACAGCAGGAAACACAAGCCGAGCGCGGACAAGCTGATGACCCAAACCAGACGACTTCCCCGTTCAACGACGACGAGACGCGGACGCGGCGTGGCAACGGGTCGTGGCGCACGAAGACCATCGACGCGCACGAGGTCTTGCGTCACGGCCGCCATCAGAGCGTCTCCCCGACTTCAGGCAACTTCTCGACGACGCGCAAGCGTGCCGAACGCGCGCGTGGATTCGCGGCAATCTCGGCGGCAGACGCGGTGCGTGGTGCGCGAATGCGTTTGACGATGGGTTTTGCTCCGCAACCACACGGCAGGCCCGCACGACAGGTGCAACCACCGGTTTCGGCACGACGCAGAACGTCTTTCACGATCCTGTCCTCGCCCGAGTGATACGAGATCACGGCAACACGCCCGCGCGCACACGTTGATTCGATTGCCGTTTCCAAGGCGGTCGGCAATTGCGCGAGTTCGTTGTTCACTTCGATGCGAATCGCCTGGAATGTGCGCTTTGCAGGATGCCCGCCGCGACGACGTGTCGCGGCGGGGATCGCTGCAGTGACAGTGGCGGCCAATTGTGCGGTCGTGGTGATCGGACGAGCCGCGATGAGGGCGTCGGCGATTCGGGGGGCGAACCGCTCGTCGGCGTAATCACGAAGGATGCGCACCAGGTCGCCTCGCTCGTAGGTGTTCACGACATCAGCGGCAGTGAGAGCCTGCGACTTGTCCATGCGCATGTCGAGAGGCGCGTCAACGCGGTATGAGAATCCCCGATCTGATCGATCGAGCTGCGGAGACGACACACCGAGGTCGAAGAGCGCACCGGATATCTCGTCGGCTTCGGCTTCGCGCAACACCACGTCGAGTTGTTCGAAGCGTGCACGATGCGTGCGTGCGCGGCGCCCGAACCGTGCAAGGCGCTTTTCCGCGAACGAAAGGGCCTCGGTATCGCGATCCACGCCGATGATCGACAAATCATCGCGAGACTCCAAGAGCGCGCAGGAGTGTCCGGCGCCACCCAAAGTGGCATCGACGATCGCTCCTGCGGGGACCGACGAGAAGACCTCGACGATTTCCTGCTCCATCACGGGGGCGTGTCGGAATTCTTCTGTTTCGCTCACCGGCAGCCCCTCGGCCGACGAATGCCGCCGGGATTTCTCCCCGGAACGCGCGAGACGGTAGCGGGCGGAGTTGGAGCTAGCCATC